>DASXYV010000168.1:0-1731 GCA_036502305.1 Acidimicrobiales bacterium | reverse complement strand
TGACCGTCCTCCGCCGGCTGTAGGGCGGAGCGCGCCCCCGATCAGGACAGCCCGATCAGGACAGCCTGATCAGGACAGCCGGATCAGGAGAGCTTGGCCAGGGCCGCCTCGTAGTCGGCGCGGTTCCGCGGCGTGAGCATCTCGGGGGAGGCGAATGTGGCGACGACCGTGCCGCTCTTGTCGATCACAAAGGTCGCCCGATCGGCGCAGCCCAAGGCCTCGTTGAACACCCCGTAGGCCCGGGCCACGGCACCGTGGGGCCAGAAGTCGCCCAGCACGGGGAACCCGAAGCCCTGCTCCTCGGCCCAACGAGCCTGGGCGAAAGGGCTGTCGCAGGAGACGGCGAGGAGCTGTGCGTTCGCCGTCTGGAATGACGACAGGTCATCACGCAGCTCGCACAGCTCACCTTGGCACACTCCGGTGAAGGTGAACGGGTAGAAGACGATCACCACGTTCTCCTTGCCGCGGAAATCCGACAGCTTCACCTTGTTGCGGCCCTGGCTGAGCTCGAAATCCGGAGCCTCCTGGCCGTCCTCGATTGCCACGAACGATCCTCCAGTCCACACGCCGGCCTCCGGGGGCGGCTCCCGACTCGAGCGGGCGGGCGATCAGTTTACGGGGCGCCCCGGACGACCGACCGCAGCGTGCTGTAGGCGGCCTCGAGCTCATCGCGGGCGACCCGCTCGGTCGCAGTGTGGGCGAGGGTCGAATCGCCCGGTCCGAAGTTCGTCGCCGGCACGCCGAGGGCGCTGAAGAAGGCGACGTCCGTCCAGCCCAGCTTGGCCCGCGGCGGCACTCCGGACCGCTCGACCAGGCCAGCCAGCAGGGGATGATCGAGGGCCGGAGGCGCCGGGTGGGAGACGGACTGCACCTCGATCGTGTCGCCGGCGGCGGTGTCGAGCGCGGGGGCGAGCAGCTCGCGCAGAGAGGCGAGCGCCTCCTCCACGTCGCGGTCGGGAGCGAACCGGTGGTTGAGCACGACCCGGGCGCGATCCGGGACCACGTTGGAGGCGACGGATCCCTCGACGGCCACGCTCTGGAGCGACTCGCGGAACTCGCACCCGTCGATCACCGGCCTGCGGTCCTCGTACCCCGCGACGAGGGTCAGCACCGGCGCCAGACGATGGATGGCGTTCACCCCCATCCACGGTCGAGCGGTGTGGGCACGCTCGCCCGCCAGCGTCACCGCGACCCGCATGGTGCCCTGACAACCGGCCTCGACCCGGCCGCCCGTCGGTTCGGCGAGGACGGCCGCGTCGCCGGTCAGCAGGTCCGGACGCTCGGCCCGCACCAGGCTGAGCCCGTTGTGGCGCTGGTCCACCTCCTCGCACTCGTACAGCACATAGGTCACGTCCACGACAGGATCGGGCTCGCTCAGCGCCAGCTCGCACAGCACCGCCAGCCCGCCCTTCATGTCGGTCGCGCCGAGTCCCCACAGGGTGTCACCCTCGACCCGTGCGCCCTGATTGCCGTTCGGCGGCACGGTGTCGAGATGGCCAGCCAGGAGCAGCCGCTGCTCCCGGCCCAGCTGGGTCCGAGCCACCACCGTGTTCGCCACCCGATCGAGCTGCAGCCAGGGCACCGCCTTCAGCAGCGCCTCGATGCGGTCGGCGATGGCACCCTCGTCGTGGCTGACCGAGGGGATGTCGACCAGCTCGGCGCTGCGGGCGAGGAGGTCCCTCACCGCCGGGCCGACGGCCGCGTCGCCAACCAGGCCGGCGCGGTCACACC
>DASXYV010000167.1:0-3697 GCA_036502305.1 Acidimicrobiales bacterium | reverse complement strand
GTGATGCCCTGTTCCCGTTCGGCGCGCAGCCCGTCGGTCAGCAGGGCCAGGTTGACATAGTCGAAGCCCCATTGGGTGCTGGTCCGCTCGACGGCCTCGATCTGGTCCTCGAACAGCGACTTGGCGTCGTACAGCAGTCGTCCGATCAGGGTGCTCTTGCCGTCGTCGACGGAGCCCGCCGTGGTCAGGCGGAGGAGATCCGCGCGCATGTCAGAAGTACCCCTCGCGCTTGCGATCCTCCATGGCCGCCTCGGAGACCCGGTCGTCGGCCCGGGTGGCACCCCGTTCGGTCAGCCGGGTGACGGCCACCTCGGCGATGATGTCGGCCACGGTGGTGGCGGTGGATTCCACGGCGCCGGTGCAGGTCATGTCGCCAACGGTCCGGTAGCGGACCATTCCTTCGAAGGGCTCCTCACCGGGGCCGAGCTTGACGTAGGGTCCGACGGCAAGGAGCATCCCGTCGCGGGGGAACACCGTCCGGCGGTGGGCGAAGTAGATCGAGGGCACCTCGAGCTGCTCGCGCTCGATGTACTGCCAGACGTCCAACTCGGTCCAGTTGGACAGCGGGAAGACCCGGATGTGCTCGCCGTGGCGAATGCGGGAGTTGTAGACCGACCACAGCTCGGGGCGCTGGTTCTTGGGGTCCCACTGCCCGAACTCGTCGCGAACCGAGAAGACACGCTCCTTGGCCCTGGCCTTCTCCTCGTCGCGCCGGGCCCCCCCGAAGCAGGCGTCGTATCCGCCCTCGGCGATGGCGTCGAGGAGCGTGACCGTCTGCGCCCGATTGCGCGAGGCCCTCGGGCCGTCCTCGTCGGCGACCCGTCCCTGATCGATCGAGTCCTGCACCGACGCAACCAGGAGGCGCTCGCCCAGCTCGGCCATGCGTCGGTCGCGGAACTCCAACACCTCGGCGAAGTTGTGGCCCGTGTCGACGTGCATGACGGGGAAGGGGAACCGACCGGGCCGAAAGGCCTTCTCGGCCAGTCGCAGGAGCACGATCGAGTCCTTGCCCCCGCTGAACAGCAGCACCGGGCGCTCGAGCTCGGCCGCCACCTCGCGAAAGATGAAGACGGCCTCGGCCTCCAGGGCGTCGAGGTTGGACAGCTCGTAGGCAGGGGCCAGGGGCACTGGACAGAAAGTTTAGTTCCCGGGTCGGGATTTCCTGCCCGGCGGCCCTGATTGTGTGGCCGGGCGGCCGGCGGCGGGCTCAGGAGCGCAGCAGCTCGGCGACGCGGTAGGCGAGGTCGAGCGACTGGCGGGCATTCAGGCGGGGATCGCAGGTGGTGGTGTAGCGCAGCTCGAGGTCGTCCTCCAGGACCTCCTCGGCGCCGCCCAGGCACTCGGTCACGTCGTCGCCGGTCAGCTCCACGTGGACGCCACCCGGCCACGTCCCCTGGGCCCGGTGGGCGGCGAAGAACCCCTGGATCTCGGCCAGGACGTCGTCGAAGCGGCGGGTCTTGCGGCCCCCGTCGCTGGCGATGGTGTTCCCATGCATGGGATCGCAGACCCAGACGACGGGGTGGCCGGCATCGGCGACCGCCTGCAGCAGGGGAGGGAGGCGCTCCTCGACGTTGGCCGCACCCAGGCGGGTGATGAGGGTGAGCCGGCCCGGTCGCCGCTCGGGGTCGAGACGCTCGCACACCTCGAGGACGTCGCCAACGGTCGCGGTGGGGCCGATCTTGAAGCCGACGGGGTTGTGGAGCCCCGAGAGCAGCTCGACGTGGGCGCCGTCGGGCTGCCGGGTGCGGTCGCCCACCCAGAGCATGTGGGCGGAGCAGTCGTACCAGTCCCCGGTCAGCGAGTCCTCCCGGGTGAGAGCCTCCTCGTAGCCCAGGAGAAGCGCCTCGTGGCAGGTCCAGAACTCAACCTGGTGGAGGCTTGCCTCTCCCTCGAGATCGATGCCGCAGGCCCGCATGAACCGCAGGGCCCGGTCGATCTCGCCGGCCACGGCCTCGTAGCGACGCCCCTGGGCGCTGGACGCCACGAACTGCTGGTTCCAGGTGTGCACCTGGGAGAGGTCGGCGAAGCCGCCCTTGGTGAACGCCCGCAGAAGGTTCATTGTGGTCGCCGACTGGTGGTAGGCGGCGACCATGCGGCGGGGGTCGGCCGCCCTCGCTTCGGCAGTGGGCGCCTCGTCGTTGACGATGTGGCCGCGAAACGACGGTAGCTCCGTCCCGCCCACGTCCTCGGTGGGCAGCGAGCGGGGCTTGGCGAACTGCCCGGCCATGCGGCCCACCTTGACCACGGGCACACCTGAGCCGTAGGTCAGGACCACCGCCATCTGGAGGATGACCTTCAGCTTGTCCCTGATGGAGTCGGCGTTGAGCTCGGCGAACGACTCGGCGCAGTCGCCGGCCTGGAGCACGAAGGCCTCGCCCCGCGCCGCCTGGGCCAGGGCCTGGGTGAGCCGCCGGGCCTCGCCCGCGAACACGAGCGGTGGCAGCGTCGAGAGGTGCTTGAGGACGCCGTCCACCTCGGTCTCGTCAGGCCACGGGGGCTGCTGGGCGGCGGGCCGCTCCCGCCAGCTCCGTGGGTGCCAGTGCGCGGGGGTCACCACCCCAGACTGACCGAGGACGGGCCCGTTGGCAAAGCGTTGACCAGCCGGTACTAGCCTCCCCTGCCGTGCAACCCTTTCGCTTTGGAGTGCAGGCCAGCCGGGCGGCGAGTGGCCCGGCCTGGCGGGACATGGCCCGTCGGGTGGAGGAGCTCGGTTACTCGACTCTGTACGTTCCCGACCACCTCGGTGACCAGTGGGGCCCGATCGTCGCCCTGACCGTCGCCGCCGAGGCGACCGAGCGGCTCCGGGTGGGCTCGCTGGTGTTCGGCAACGACTACCGTCATCCGCTCTTCCTCGCCAAGGAGATGGCCACCCTCGACCTGGTGAGTGAGGGGCGAACGGAGTTCGGCATCGGGGCCGGCTGGATGCGCAGTGACTACGACGAGGCCGGCCTTCCGTACGATCGACCGGGCCGCCGGGTGGACCGGCTACGTGAGGCCATCGCCGTCATAAAGGGCGTCTGGTCCGAGGGCAAGGTGAGCTTCGACGGGGAGCACTACCAGATCGCCGACGCCACGGGCGCGCCGCCGCCACGCTCCAAGCCCCATCCGCCCATCGTCATCGGCGGGGGGAGCCCGCGGGTGCTCGCCCTGGCCGCCACCGAGGCCGACATCGTGGGGATCAACCCCAGTCTGGCCGCCGGGTACGTCGGACCCGAGGTGGCGGCCACGGCGACGGCTGCCCACTACCGCGAGCGGGTGTCGTGGGTCAGGGAGGCGGCCGGGAGCCGCTTCGACCAGCTCGAGCTGCAGATGCTGTCCTTCGCCGTCCAGGTGGTGCCGAACGGCCGAGAGCTGCTCGAGTCCATGGCTCCGGCGTTCGGCCTGAGCACCGAGGAGATCCTCGACGTCCCGATCGCGCTGGTCGGCACCGTGGACGAGATCTGCGAGACGCTCGTGCGCCGGCGCGAGGAGTACGGCTTCAGCTACTGGGTGGTCCACGACGGCGACATCGACGCCTTCGCCCCGGTCGTGGCCAGGTTGGCCGGCACCTAGCCTTGCCGGCGAAGCCGCCCAGGGAACGGCCCAGAGAACGACTCGGCGTCTTCGGGGGGACCTTCGACCCGGTCCACGTCGGTCACCTCGTGGCCGCGGTCAACGCCCGTCACGCCCTCGACCTCGACCGGGTGCTCCTCGTCGT
>DASXYV010000166.1:0-1645 GCA_036502305.1 Acidimicrobiales bacterium | reverse complement strand
CGGAGCCATGGAGAACCTGGGGGCGGTGACGTTCCGGGAGTCGGTCCTGCTCATCGATCCCTCGGCCGCCTCGCGGGTCGAGCTGGAGCGGGTCGCGGACGTGATCTCCCACGAGATCGCCCACATGTGGTTCGGCGACCTCGTGACCATGCGGTGGTGGAACGGCCTGTGGCTGAACGAGGCCTTCGCCACGTTCATGGAGATGCTGTGTGTCGACGACTTTCGTCCCGACTGGCACCGGTGGGTCACCTTCGGGCTGTCGCGCGCCGCGGCCATGCGCACCGACGGACTTTCCTCGACGCGTCCGATCGAGTTCCCCGTCGAGCGCCCGGAAGAGGCCGAGGGCATGTTCGACATTCTCACCTACGAGAAGGGCGCCGGGGTGCTGCGCATGCTCGAGCGCTACCTGGGTGCCGAGTCCTTCCGATCGGGCATCGCTCGCTATCTGGCCGACCACAGCCACGGCAACGCCGAGACGACCGACCTCTGGGACGCCATCGAGGCGGCCAGCGGCGAGCCGGCGCGCACGACCATGGACTCCTGGATCTTCCAGGGCGGGCACCCGGTCGTGACCGTCACCCCCGGCGACGGGGGCGAGGCCCTCGTGCTGGACCAGCGACCATTTCGCTACCTCCCTGAGGGCGCTGACGCCGGTGCGATCGGCTCGGGCTGGCGGGTCCCCGTCCTGTTGCGAGCGGGCGTGAACGGCGAGGTCGAGCACCAGCGGGTCCTGCTGGACGAGGGCGGCGCCACGGCATCGTTCTCGGGACCGGTCGACTGGGTCGTGGCCAACGCCGGCGGCTGGGGGTTCTACCGGGTGCGCTACGCCGGCGACCTACAGGCGCGGCTCACCACCGACCTCGGCCGCCTCGACGCCCTCGAGCGCTTCAACCTCGTCAGCGACGCCTGGGCCTCGTCGTTGGCGGGGCTCACATCCGTGGCCGCTTTCGTCGACCTGGCGGGCGGGTTGCGGTCCGAGCGGGACCCCGATGTGTGGGCCGTGGTCGTGGCGGCCCTCGGCTTCCTCGATCGGGTGGTGACCGACGAGGAGCGCGCGAAATCGGAGGCCTTCGTGCGGTCGCTGTTGACGCCCGCCTTCAGGTCGGTCGGCTGGGAGCGGGCCCCGGGCGAGGGCGAGCGCACCGGCACGCTCAGGTCCACCCTGATCGCGGCCCTCGGGACGATCGGTGGGGACTTCGAGGTGCGGGAGCGGTCGGCCCGGCTGCACGCGGACTTCCTGGCCGACCAGGCCCCCCTCGACCCCGAGCTGGCGGGAGCAGTCGTGTCGGTGGTTGCGTCCACCGGTGGCGAGGCCGAGTACGACGCTTTCCTCGACCGCTTTCGCAATCCCCGCACACCCCAGGAAGAGCTCCGCTACCTGTACGCCCTGGCAAGCTTCGAGGAGCCCGGGCTGGTGGCTCGGACCCTCGAGCTCTCGCGGTCCGAGGTGCGCACCCAGAACGCCCCGTTCCTCATCCAGGTCCTGCTGGGCAACCGGACGGGGGGACCGCAGGCGTGGGCATTCGTGAAGGAGCGGTGGGAGGAGCTGCTGGCGCGACTTCCGGACAACACCATCCCGCGCATGGTGGAAGGAGTCAGCGCCCTGTGGCGGCCGCCGGAGCTGGCCGCCGACGTCCACGCCTTC
>DASXYV010000165.1:0-3886 GCA_036502305.1 Acidimicrobiales bacterium | reverse complement strand
AGGAGGAGCGGCCCCTCCCGCGAAGCGGCGGATGAGCGCGTCGCGCGCCGAGAGCACGGCCCGACCGAGGCCGCCCGGGAGCACGAGGAGCACGAGCAGCAGCCCCAGCCCGGTGGTCAGCTGCGCCCACTGCGCCGTGAGGGACAGGGTGGTCCCGCGCACGACCACGACGCCGAGGACGGCCCCGAGGAGGGAACCGACGCCTCCTATGACCGCCATCGAGAAGACGGCGATGCTGGCTGCGGGCGAGAACGCCGACGCCGAGACGGCATGATCGTGGGCTGCGAGGACCCCGCCAGCGACACCGGCGACGAAGCCGGACACCGCGAAGGCCGTGAGCTGACTGGTGATGCGGCCGATCCCGAACGAGCGGGCGGCCCCGTCGTTGTCCCGCATGGCGATGAGCACCCGCCCGGTGCGCGTGCGGCGGAGCACCACGACGGCGAGGACCAGCACGGTCAGCACGGCGAGGCTGAAGTAGAAATAGGCCAGCTCGCCGTTGAGGTCGAAGCGGCCGAACAGCACGGGTCGCTCGGGCCGGTGGGTGGGCAGCAGGTACGGGAAGAACCGGGCGTTGAGGAAGAAGGATCCAACTGCCACGGCGAAGCCCAGGCTCGTGACGGCGAACAAGAAGCCCTTGATCCGGAATGCCGCGGCGCCGAGCACCATCGACACGATCGCGGCGGCACCGCCACCGACGACGAGGGCCAGGAGGAAGTCCCAGTGGACGTCCGCGCTGAGCCGGGCGGCCACGGCCGCCCCGATGGCGACCAGACCGAACTGACCGAGGCTGATGTGGCCGCTCCAGCCCGTGACCACGACCAATGACACCGCCACCATGGCGAACACGAGCACGTCGGTAGCGAGGAACACGCGGCTCGGGGTCAGCGCTGCGGGCACGGCCACCACGACGGCGGCCACCACCACCCAGACGGCGAGCCGCCCCCAGCGCACCGCCGGCAGCAGGCGCTGCCACGCGGCCAGGGGGCGCACGTTGTCGATCGCCTCCCAGCTGGTTGCCTGGCCGTCGTCGGGACGGTCGCGCCGGCGGCGCTGCAGGAGCAGAGCCACGATGATGAGGCCCACAAAGACCACATCGGAGACGGTGGAGCCGCCGTAGGCGTAGTACAGGCCCTGCTCGATGGCGCCGACCGCCAGTCCGGCCACGATGGCGACGCGGACGTTCTCGAAGCGGGCCAGCACGGCGACGGTCAATGCCCGCAACAGGAGGGTCGGGCCTTGCAGGGTGCTGCCGGAGACGATGCCCACCACGGGTGAGCGCAGCACCGTGGCCAGCCCGGCGAGGAGCGAGGCGAGGACCCACGCAAGTGTGGCCAGTCGGCGCACGGGGATGCCGAGCAGCGCCGCCCGCTCTGTGTTCTCGGCCGACGCCCGCGTGGCGACGCCGAGGTCGGTTCGACGAAGGAACGCAGCGAGGGCCACCGCCACGAACGGAACGGCGGCGACCAGCAGCACAGTGTTGCCGTCGAACACCACCCCGGTGACCCGGAAGTGCAGGTCCGAGAGCGGCGTCCGCAGCCCCGCCGACGCGGGTTGGCCGGAGAACGCCTGTCCGACGGCGTACTCACCGAAGGCCAGGAGCTGGGCCATGCCGATCGTCGCCACGCTCAGCACGAGCCGCGACGAGGTGAAGAAGCGCCGTGCGAGACCCGCCTCCAGGACCAGGCCGGCCGCTCCAGCAGTGGCGACCCCGACGACCAGGGCCGCCGCCCAGGGCCAACCCGACGCCCGGATGAGGTTCTCGAAGAGCACGGCGCCGAACACGCCGATCTCGGCCAGAGCGAAGTTGATGATCCGGTTGGCCCGGTAGACGAGGATCAGCCCGATGGCGATGAGGCTGTACGTGGAGCCCGTGACCAGTCCGTAGAGCAGGATCCCGTAGGGGACCTGACGAGGGAGCAGGAAGTGGAAGACGGCCACCAGGACGAGGGCGGCGCCGAGCGTCCACGCCCCCGCCCGGACGGCGGGGTGGTCCAGAACGGCCGGCGACCGCCAGGTCAGCCCCGGTTCACCGGTGCGTGACATGCGCCGGTCACCGTATCGGACCCGCGCCGGTAGGGTGACCCGGTGATCCTCTCCAACGTCTCGGGGTTCCCCCGCATCGGGGACCACCGGGAGCTGAAGGTGGCTACCGAGCGGTACTGGAACGGCGAGGTGAGCGAGGAGGACCTTCGCCAGGTCGCCCAGGGCATCCGGCGCCGCAACTGGCTCTTCATGCGGGATGCCGGCGTCGACCTGGTCCCCTCGAACGACTTCTCGCTCTACGACCAGGTCCTCGACACCATCGCCCTCATCGGCGCCGTGCCGCCCCGCTACGGCCACACCTCGGGCACGGTGGATCTCGACACCTACTTCGCCATGGCCCGTGGCCGGCAGTCAGGGGGCGTCGACGCCATCGCCATGGAGATGACGAAATGGTTCGACTCCAACTACCACTACATCGTCCCCGAGCTTTCCGGCGACACCGAGATCGGACTGTCGAGCACCAAGCCCTTCGACGAGCACGGCGAAGCCGCCGCCCTCGGAATCGACACCATGCCAGTACTCGTGGGGCCGCTCACCATGGCGGTTCTGGCCAGGTCGCCGGGAAGCGGTGAGCTCGATCGGCTGGCCCTGGTCGACCGGATGGTCGAGGTGTACGCACAGGTCGTCGCTCGCCTCGGGGCCCAGGGCGCCCGGTGGGTCCAGCTCGACGAGCCGGTGCTCGTGGGCGATCGAACGCCGGACGAGCTCGAGGCGTTGCGGCGCGCCTATCGCCGGCTGGCGGAGGTAAGTGGGCGACCGAGCATCGCCATCAAGACCTATTTCGGCGGCGTCGGTGCCGCATACCCGGTGCTGTGCGAGCTGCCCGTCGAGGGCATCGGCCTCGACCTCGTCCGGGGAAGGGGCGACGCGGAGCTCATGAGCGAGCGTGGTGGCCTCGGCGACAAGATGCTGTTCGCCGGCGTCGTCGATGGCCGCGGCGTGTGGATCAACGACCTCGCCGCCAGCATCGACCTCCTGCGCAGGCTTCGGGACGCGGCCGGCGATCTCGTGGTGTCGACGTCGTGCTCGCTCCAGCACGTTCCGGTCGACCTTGACGCTGAGACTGGGGTCGACGCCGAGATTCGCTCGTGGCTCGCCTTCGCCCGGCAGAAAGTCGGCGAGGTGGTCGTCCTGGCCCGCGGCCTCGAGCATGGCGTCGGCGCGATCGCGAGCGAGCTGGCTGCCAACGAAGAGGCTCTGCGCAGTCGTCGAACCTCGGCTCGGACGGTCGACGCGGGAGTCCGGGAGCGGCTCGCCTCGCTGACGGGCAGCGCGCGGCGGGCCGGTGACTACCCGAGTCGCCGTGCAGTCCAGCGGGGCATCCTCGGCCTCCCGTCCTTTCCCACGACGACGATCGGGTCGTTCCCCCAGACCCGCGAGGTCCGCCGCGCCCGCGCCGCTCACCGACGAGGCGAGTTGAGCGATGCTACCTACGAGCAGCAGATGCAGGACGCCATCGAGGAAGTCATCCGGTTCCAGGAGGAGGCGGGCCTGGACGTGCTCGTGCACGGCGAGCCGGAGCGCAATGACATGGTGCAGTACTTCGCCGAGCAGCTGGACGGCTACACCTCGACGGAGAACGGGTGGGTCCAGTCGTACGGGAGCCGGTACGTGCGGCCGCCCATCCTCTACGGCGACGTGAAGCGCTCGGCTCCCATGACGCTGCGGTGGACCACCTTTGCCCAGTCGCTGACGGAGAGGCCCGTCAAGGGGATGCTCACCGGTCCGGTGACGATGCTGCTGTGGTCGTTCGTCCGCGACGATCAACCCCTGGCCGACACCTGTCGGCAACTGGCTCTGGCCGTGCGCGACGAGATCGCGGACCTCGAGGACGCGGGCG
>DASXYV010000164.1:0-1901 GCA_036502305.1 Acidimicrobiales bacterium | reverse complement strand
TCCACGTGACGTCGTCCATGGCCCGGACCCTAGAGAGCGCCGGGCAGGAGCGGGGTGACTCGGCCCTGCCACCGGGTCCTTCAGCCGGACGCCAGCACCGCCCGGTTCAGTCGGCGGCGCACGACCAGCGCGTAGTAGCCGGCCAATGGGAAGCCGACCAGGAAGGGCGCCGCCACCGCTTGCGCCGTGACCCAGGTCGTGCGCCGCTCCCCCGCGGCCTCCCACTCGCCCGTCGGGCGGATCGAGGCGTCGGTCGCGCCCCAGAGCGGCGCACCCACGAGGACGATGAGCAGCAGGCCTTCGCCGAGGGCGGTGTTGCCGACGTTGAGGAGCTTGAGCGCCGAGGCGAAGAGGATCACGACGAGGGCAGGCCGGATGATGGAGTCCGGTGCCCGCGACGACACGTGGGCACCCACATAGACGCCGGGAATGCTGCCGATGAGGATCGATCCGGTCAGGCCCAGGTCGATGTGCCCGAAGATCGCATGGCTGAGGGTGGCGGCGGCGACGAGGGGGATCGCCTGGACGAGGTCGGTGCCCACGAGCCGCTTGGAGGTGAGCCTCGGGTAGAGGAGCAGCAGCATGACCATCATCAGCGAGCCCGAGCCGACGGAGGTCATGCCGACGATGAAGCCTCCGGCGAGGCCGATCAAGATGGTCGCCACCCGTTTGAGCGGGAGCGCCCCGTCGTCGGGCGGCTGCCGCTGACGGCGCTGCGGGCGTGAGTCGACGTAGGACTTCGCCACCAACGAGATGGCCGCCACGATCAGGGCCCATCCCAGGAGAGTCTTGATGTCGTTGGCGACCGTCGGTCCGGTCCCGAACGAGTTGAGGACGAAGACCCCCATGAACGCGGCGGGCACGGACCCCACCGCCAGCCATCCGGCCAACCGCCAGTTCACGGTGCCCTGGCGCAGGTGGACGCTGGCCCCGATGGGCTTCATGAACAGGGACGCCATGAGGTCGCTCGAGACCGCCGTCCCGGGGTTGACGCCGAACAGCAGCACCAGGATCGGCGTCATGAGGGCGCCGCCCCCCATGCCCGTCAGGCCGACCGTGAAGCCCACGATCGCCCCCGCGAGAACCTTCAGCAGATCCAGGTGCACGCCCTCATCCTGTCCGCGGGAGGCGCCCAACGCCCCTCCAGGCGGGACCTCGGTTCAGCGACGGACGGGCGGGAGCAGGCTGACGCGCCCGAACTGGGCGTCGGTGGGTTCGGCGCAGCAGAACCAGGCTTCGCTCAGTCGGGGGCGGCACGATCCCTCGTCGAGGACTCCGAGCGCCGGGTCGAGCCCGGCCGCGTTGCGCACCTCGGCCGCCACGGCCCGGAACACCGTGACCGGGGACGCCTCCTCGGCGACGAGGCCCTCGACCAGGGGGACCAGCCGGGCATGGAGCTCGTCGACCCGGGGATCGGCGGCGATCCAGCGGTGGCCGAGCTGGGCCGGGTCGTAGCCGGCGAGATGGGGCGCCAGCTCGGGGCGGTCGAGCAGCAGGGAGCCGGTCGGCACCAGCAGGCGGATGGTCCAGTGGACGGGTTCGACGTTGGCGGCGAGGTCGTGGATGGCGACGAAGTCGATCAGCGCCACCAGTCCCTCGAGCGTGGTCCAGGGCGTGAAGGGCAGGAGCGACGGGCGGACGTCGATGCCAGCGGCCCGCACGACGGCGACGGCCTCGGCCGCCTGGGCGGCGGTGTGGCCCTTGTCGAGGATGGCGAGCACCTCGTCGTCGACGCACTCGAGGGCCGTGACCGCGAAGAGGCAGCCGAGAGCGGCCAGCTCGTCCCAGAGGCCCCGATGCCGCAGGATCAACTCGACCTTGGTGGTGATGTCGAACGTCACGTCCGGGTGACGCGCGTGCAGGCCCCGGGCCACCCGCATCGAGTGGTGCACGGCGTTGAG
>DASXYV010000163.1:0-1937 GCA_036502305.1 Acidimicrobiales bacterium | reverse complement strand
CGTCCGGCCCGATGGCGCCGTCGAGCATGTCCGGCACCGCCCTGTGCTGCCGACGTCGCCCGCCCCAGGCTTCGTCGAGTTCGACGCCCGGGAGATGGCCGACGCCGCCCTGGCTGTCGCCCAGGAAGCGCTCGAGGCTCTGGGCCCGGGCGGCGGGGTGGACGGTGTGGGGATCGCCAACCAGCGGGCCTCCACCATCGTGTGGGACCGCGCCACCGGCAAGCCGGTGGGTCCCGGGATCGGATGGCAGGACCTGCGCACGGTCGGCACGTGCCTGGCCCTCCAGAGCCAGGGCATCCGGCTGGCGCCCAACGTCTCGGCCACCAAGGCGGCGATGCTCCTCGATCTGGCCGATCCCGACCGCACGGCGGATCTGTGCGTGGGGACGGTCGACTCGTGGATTGCATGGACGCTGTCGGCTGGTCGTCTGCACGTCACTGACGCGACGAATGCGGGCGTCACGGGGCTCCTGCACGCCGACGCCTCGGGCTGGGCCCCTCACGTGCTCGAGGCCCTGCGCATCCCGGAAGCTGCGCTGCCGACCATCGTCGACTCGTCGGGAATCGTGGGTGAGGCGGTGGCGCTGCCGGGGTCCCCGCCGATCGCCGGGATGGCCGGAGACCAGCAGGCCTCTCTCGTGGGCCAGGGCGCCACCCGGCGGGGTCTGGCGAAGGTCACCTTCGGTACCGGCGGCATGCTCGACCTGTGCGTGGGGCCCGAGCGACCGACGTTCGAGGCTCGGGGCCCGGAGGGAACCTTCCCTATCGTCGCGTGGCGCCGCCACGGGCGACTCACCTGGGGCCTCGAGGCCATCATGTTGTCGGCCGGCACGGCGGTGGAGTGGTTGCGAGACGACCTGAGGATCATCGACTCGGCCGAGGAGTCCGACCGGGTGGCCGCCGCGTGCGCCGACACCGGCGACGTGTGGTTCGTCCCGGCCCTGTTGGGCCTGGGCACGCCGGTCTGGGACTTCGGCGCCCGGGGGACGCTGGTCGGCGTCACCCGGGGGACGGGGCGCGCCGAGGTCGTCCGGGCCGTGCTGGAGGGCGTCGCCCACCGGGGCGCCGACCTGGTCGAGGCGGCCGAGGCCGACGGCGAAACCACCATCGCCTCGCTCAGGGTCGACGGCGGCATGAGCGCCAACGCCACCTTCGTGCAGGCCCTCGCCGATGCCGCGCGCCGACCAGTCGAGGTGTCTCCGGTGCTCGAGGCGACGACCCTGGGGGCCGCCTACCTGGCCGGGCTGGCCCTGGGGACCTGGGCGGACGAGGACGAGCTCGCCGCCCGGTGGTCGCCGGCGCGCGTCGTCGAGCCGGTGCGGACCGTCGATCGCGAACGGTGGCGGGCAGCCCGCCAACGGTCCCTGGCCACCGTGCCCGAGCTGTCCGGTCTCGACTTCTGAGCGCCCGGCGCAGCGCCGGCGGGACGCCTCGGCACGGTCCGCGCGTTCCACATATCGTCGAAGGTGGGCGCGTCGGGCCGGCTCGCGGTGCCAACTTTCGACCAAATGGGGAACCAGGGTAAGGCCGAGCGCGCCGCGGGGCCAGCCCGGCCCAGGGGTCAGATCAGGTGCGCCGTCGCCCGCCGGCCGGGCAGCTTGACGACCTCCACGGCGGAGGGGAGCTGCTCCTTGATGTCGCTGGCGTGGGTGACGACGACGACCTGGCGGAACCTCCCCCGCAGGCGCTCCAGGGCCAGCAGCATGCGCTCCTTGCGATCCTCGTCGAGCGGCCCGAAGACCTCGTCGAGGACCAGCAGGCCCACGGCGCCGCCGGACTGGAAGCGCACCTGCTCGCTGATCGCGACTCGAAGCGACAGGTTCGCCAGATCCGTCTCGGAGCCGGAGAAACGGTCCATGCCGTGGACCACGCCCTGGTCGCAGATCTGGATCTCGTAGGTCTCGGGGTCCACCTTCAGCAGGTCGTACTCGTGGTCGG
>DASXYV010000162.1:0-3995 GCA_036502305.1 Acidimicrobiales bacterium | reverse complement strand
GCAGGTTGGCCACGACGACGAGCTGGTCGACCTGGCGATCCAACGCTGTCAGGCAGTCGGCGAGATCTTGGTGGTGTCCGTGGGTGATAACAACTGCCCCGACCTCCGTACCTCTCACGACAGCAGCTCCCGGTACACGTCGAGCGTCCTCTCTGCGACGCTCGCCCAACGAAACCTCCGTGCCCGATCGAGGCCGGCCGCCACCAACCGGTCGCGATCCGCGATCGCCACCTGGACACCCGCCGCCAGTGCGTCGGCATCGCCCGGCGGCACCAGGACCGCAGCGTCCCCTGCGACCTCGGGAATTGCACCCGCAGTCGTCGCCACGACCGGCGTCCCCGACGCCATCGCCTCGAGGACGGGAAGGCCGAACCCCTCGTAGTGCGAAGGGAAGATCATGCAGGCGGCTCCGCGATAGAGCGCCGCCAGGTCCTTCTTTGAAACGTATCCGGCCAGCTCGACCCGTGAGCCCAACCGGAGCCGGTCCATGGCCGCCCGCACCTCCCCGAAGCCCCGCTTCACCGGTCCGACCATGACCAGCTGGAGGTCCTCGGACAAGCGAGCCAGGGCGTCCAGGGCCACGATCGGTCCCTTGCGAGGCTGCAGGGCGCCGACGAACAGCAGGTATGGCGGGCGGTCAGGCCGGTCCCCCGTACGGGTGAAGGCAGGGTCGAGTCCCCCCCCTGTCACCACGACCCGCTCGGGCTCCAGGCCGTAGCAGTCCACGATGTCGGCCCGAGACCACTCCGAGACCGTGAGCACACGGTCCGCCCGACGAACCGACACCGGGACCAAGGTGCGAAGGGCCAGCCTGTCCTGGTATCCCATGAGCTGGGGCATGCGCTCGAACGACAGGTCGTGGACCATGACGACCGCCCGTCCCCGATAGAGGGGCGGGATCACGTATTGAAAGTGGGTCAGACGCGGCCGGAGGGCGTTGAGGGCCCGCGGCAGCGACCAGCCCAGCCGCTCCACCCGGCTGCGCGCCGAGAGGACGAACGGCTCGACCCCCGCGGGGACAACATCTTCCCGCCGAGCCACGGCCACCAGCCGCATCCCGTGATCCAGGCCGGCCAGCTCCCTGAGAAGGTTCTGCACGTGGCTCTCGTCACCGGTCCTGCGCCGGCCGAGCACGTCGGCGTCGACGACCACCTCGGGAGCCGCAGCCACGGTCACTGGGGGCGGGCAGGGCTCGGCATAGGCAATGTTTCAACGGTCGACAGCCGCGAACCTTGCGCAGCGTCGGAGTATCCGGGGGACCGTATTGGCTAGCGCAACAGGTCAGACCGCGCTGAGTACCGGGCCAGCCGTTGGTTCAAGCTCACGCTGGGAGTCCGGGCGACGCCGGCCAGGCGGAGCGATCATGCCGACGATGAGGCCCGCCGCGGCCAGCCACACCGGCGCAGTCTGGGCCCATGTCGGCCGACCCGACTGGATCCCACCGACGGGAAACACGTGGAAGCCAGGGACCACCGCATGGACCCGAGAGTTGAGGTCGCTCTCGGCTGCCCGCACCCGATCGGCGCTGCCCCCCTGGATCCGCGCCTCACCGACTCCTTGCCACGCGGGCTGGGTAAGGTCCATGCGCCTACAGGTGACGGTCACGCCATCGGTTCGGGGCGCTGCCGCCATGACGCCGCAAGCGGTGTTGACCAAGACCCGACCGATGTACTCGTCCGGCTTGGGCTCCGTCGCCGCCCAGTAGGCCGTCTGAGTCTCGAACCGATAGGTGGAAGCGGAGTGCACAGGCGTAAGGGTGAAGACTGCAGCTCCGGCGGTGAACCCGGCGACCGGCAGCAGAACTCGATCTGCCCAGCGTCGCCTGCGACGGGGCGCCCTCCGCGGCGCGAGCTCGGAGATGGCCGTCGCTACAGCCACCAAGATCCACAGCCCCCACCCGGATTGGAGCACGCTGGCGAAGTCATAGGAGGCGGCGGCGACCGGGACCAGCGCGATCCCTGCCAGGCAACCTGCAGCGATGGCGCGTAGAGGGCCGGGTGGCGCCCGCAGGGCCGCCAACCCGACGCCGAGGGCGGTCAGGAGCGCCGCGAGCCAAGCCAGGAGCCCAAAGATGCCGATCTCTGCGTAGAGCAGCACATAGCTGTCGTCGACACCGGGGAGCCCCCGCGTGGCAAGTGCGCCTAGGCCCAGACCCTGGTATGGGCGGGGAGCGACTGCCTGCATGATCGGCGGCAACCGGTCCACCCGGATGGATGCCGAGTTGCTGTGGCTGGCGGACGAGAACGGGGCAGTGAGCGATGGTACGAACACGAGGAGCAACACCGCCACGGCCGCGGCGATCAGCAAGGGAAGGCGTATCCGGAGGTCGAAGCGGACACCGACGAGGAGCACCAGCGCGGCGACGGCGCTCGCAATCACTGGACTCCGCGAGACGGAGACGACGACGCCGGCCAGGACGAGCGCCGGGGCCAGACGAACCAACAACCGGCGAGACGACAGGCCCACGGCAGCAACGAGCGGCAGGAGGATCGCGGTGACCCAGCCGTACTCGAGAGGGAACTGGGCTGCCGCTTGAGCTCGTGACGAGCCTCCGCGGGTCCCGAGCTCGATCGCTCCGGGAGCGCTCTGCTGCTTGGGCAGACCGTGGAACCACCACGACGACCATCCCGATCCGAGCACCCGCTCGAACAGCGCGATCACCGCGGTCACAACGACCAGGGCGACCACGGTGCGGGCGACTCGGCGGGGGCCGATGGTCCTTGCAACGGCCAACACGACCACGAAGAGCACCACCTGGTCGAGCACGCCCAGCCAGATGTGGAGAGAAGCCTTCAGGGGCACGTCATTGCCGGCCAGCGCGATCCCTGTGGCGAACGAGACCGCCATGTAGACAAGCAGCACGACGTGAATCCGGGTAGGACGCAACGCATCCACCGACACGTCGCCGCGCCGGATCCGTACGACGAGGCCGACGACGAACGCCAGAAGGACCAGGCGGTCGACAAGCAGGAGGCTGGGCGCTCCGGGGAGCCAGAGGCTCCCCGGCACCAACAGCCAGGAGCCCAGCAGCACACCCAGAGCGATCTCGAGCGGCGCCGCGTACGCGGCAGCGGCAGCGGCCGCCGCCACGATAACTACGACAACGGCCGGCATGGGAGAACTGCGCTACCTGGGACCCAGCGCGGCCGGGCCGGTCAGCCCCGGAAGGGGCGAGACCGATTGGCGCGCAACGGGCGGTTGGGGCGGCGACGGTCGTCGATCGGTCCCTCATCCGACGGACCGTCGGTGTCGTACTCGTCCTCAATCGGCGGTTGCTGGGCTGCCGGAGCGCGATTGGGTGGCGGGCTGGTACGGCGAACCTCTCGGGTCCTCGGCGCCGGATCCCGGTCGAAGTCGTCCTCCTCCACGGGCGGGCGGGCCCGGGGGGCACTTCGGGCTGGGAGCTCGCCCCGGCTGGCTGGCTGGCGGGGGTCGAGCGCCCGACCGTACTGCGGGGTACGCCGCGGCGCGACAGGCCGTGGACTCCGTCCGGCATCGGGAGCTGGAGCGGGTGCCGACGGGCGGGCCGACTTCACGGCCTGGGCGACCGCATCGGCGATCGCCTCCGCCTGGGCGGGCCTGAGGGCGTCGGCCACTGCTGCGGCGATGGCATCCAGCTGGTCGGACGCAAGGGCATCGGAGACGGCGCCGGCGACGGCATCAGCCTGGGAGGGCCTGAGGGCGTCGGCCACGGTCACGGCGATGGCATCGAGCTGGTCCGACTCGAGCGCCTCGGAGACGGCGCTGGCGACCGCATCGGCTTGGGACGGCCTGAGGGCCTCGGCCACGGCCACGGCGATGGCATCGAGCTGGTCCGACTCGAGCGCCTCGGCGACGGCGCTGGCGACGGCGTCTGCCTGGGAGGGCCTCAGGGCCTCGGCCACGGCCACGGCGATGGCATCCAGCTGGTCGGATGCCAGGGCATCGGAGACGGCGTTGGCCACGGCGTCCGCCTGAGAAGGCCTGAGCGCCTCGGCCACGGCGGCGGCGACGGC
>DASXYV010000161.1:0-2258 GCA_036502305.1 Acidimicrobiales bacterium | reverse complement strand
TCCAAGGCGTGGATGTCCACCAGCGGGTCGGCGTGGCGGTGGAAACGCTCCCAGGCGCTGTCGACGAGACGGAAGAGCTCGGTGACCCGCAGATCCCAGCGGGCCGGTTCGGCGGCTCCGGGGAACATGACCTTGGCCCGTTCGATCATCACCAGCCAGACGACATCTCCGGACCGCCCGCCGGCCACCAGCGTCACGTCCCCCTCGCCGGAGAGCCAGGTCCGCTGGTTGAAGGCCTTCTGACGCTCGGCGGTGGTGGGCCCGCCGGTGGTCGACCCGCCGAACGCGCCCATGAGCGACGCGTCGGCCGGTAGGACATAGCCGGACGCGTCGCCGTTGATCCAGCGACGATGGTCGTCGCGGCACCGCTCCAGGAGCTCAGCCACCAGCTCGGCATCGGTCATGGGCGGGGACGATAGGCGGGAGCCGGGATCAGCTCTCCACCCGGAAGACGGGATCGCCCTTGGAAGCCCGCCTACGGCGCGGTCGCCGACTGACAGGCGGCATCGCTCAGCGGATCGAGCGACGTTCGTACGAGGCCCGAGCCCAGAGGTAGCTGCCGAGCGCGATCACCACGCACCAGGCGGTGGTGGCCATCAGGCTGGTGCCGACCGGGGTTCCGGCCAGGAGCCCGCGCACGGTGTCGATGAAGGGCGTGAACGGTTGGTGGGCGGCGAACCACTGCACGGCGGGAGGCATCGACTCGGTCGGGGCGAAGCCGCTGCTGAGGAACGGCAGGAGGACCAGGACCATGGGGGTGTTGCTGGCCGATTCGACCGACTTGCTGGCCATGCCCATGGCGACGGTGAGCCAGGTCAGGGCGAAGGCGATCATGGCCAGCACCGCCAAGGCGAGGAGGCAGTGCCACGCGCTGGTGGACACTCGGTAGCCCATGGCGATGGCGGCGAGCGTGACCACGCCCAGTCCGAGCAGGGTCTGGATCATGCTGCCCCCGACGTGTCCGGCCAGGACCGAGGCCCGGGAGATCGCCATCGTGCGGAAGCGGGCGACGATGCCCTCGGTCATGTCCATGGCGACGGAGATGGCGGTGCCCTGGGCGACGGCGGTGATGGCGATGACCAGCACCCCGGGCACGACGTAGGCGAGGTAGGCCGCCCGTCCCCCCGACCCGTTACCGAGGCCGTTGCCCAGGGTGCCGCCGAGCACGTAGACGAACAGGAGCAGGAACACCACCGGCATGCCGATGAGCATCACGGTGACGGACGGGTAGCGGATGAGGTGCTTGAGGTCGCGGCGCAGCATGGTGGCTGAGTCGCCGGCGGTGTGGGTCAGGGTCGTCATCGTGCGAGCTCCTTCTGTCGAGCGTCTGGAGGGGTGGCGGCATCGGGCCGGCCGGTGAGGGCGAGGAAGACGTCGTCGAGGTCCGGGGTGTGGATCGACAGCTCGGCGACGTCGATCGCCTCGGCGTCGAGGCGTTGCAGGACCGCTCGCAGCGAACTGATGCCGCCGTCGCTCGGAACCTGGAGGGTGAGGGCGCTCTCGTCGCGCACGCCGGCGGTGAGGGCCGAGGCGGCTCGATCGAGGGCGGTCTGCCCCTCGAACTGCAGGAGGATGTGGCCGCCGGGCACCAGGCGCTTCAGCTCGGCGGGGCTGCCCTCGGCCACGATCGAGCCGCCGTCGAGCACGGCGATGCGGTCGGCGAGCTGATCGGCCTCGTCCAGGTACTGCGTGGTGAGGAAGATGGTGACGCCGTCGCGCACCAGGTTCCGGATGATCTGCCACACGGTGTGCCGGCTGCGGGGGTCGAGCCCGGTCGTGGGCTCGTCGAGGAAGATGATCCGGGGGTTCCCCACCAGGGTCATGGCGAGGTCGAGACGTCGGCGCATCCCTCCGGAGTAGGTGGATGGTGGCTGACGGGCGGCGTCGACCAGATCGAACTGGGCGAGGAGCTCGGCCACCCGGCGCCGTCCGGCGGCGCGGCCGAGATGGCAGAGGTCGCTCATGAGGCGAAGGTTCTCCTCGCCGGTGAGCAGGCTGTCGACGGCGGCGAACTGGCCGGTCATCCCGATGGCGTGACGGACGCCGTCCGGGTCGGCAGCGACGTCGAGCCCGGCGACGTGCGCCGCTCCGCCGTCGGCCGCCAGCAGCGTGGTGAGGATCTGGATCATGGTGGTCTTCCCGGCACCGTTCGGCCCGAGCAGGGCGAAGACCGTTCCTTGCTCGACCGTCAGGTCGATGCCGTCCAGAACGACCGTGTGTCCAAAGGACTTGGAGAGCCCGACGGTCGTGAGGGCCGC
>DASXYV010000160.1:0-3913 GCA_036502305.1 Acidimicrobiales bacterium | reverse complement strand
ATCGTGGCCGCCTACCGGCTGCTCCCCGAGTCGCGCGCCAGCTCGCCGACCGCCTGGACCCGCTCGGCGTGGTCCTGCTCAGCACCGGCATCGGCGCCATCACCGCTCCCCTCGTCCTCGGCCGCAGCCAGCACTGGCCGGTGTGGACCTGGGTGTCCTTCGGCGCTGGTGCGCTGCTGGTGACGACGTTCCTGTGGTGGGAGCGACGCCTCGGTGAGGGTGGCGGGCACCCACTCCTGCCCCTCGGGCTGTTCAGACATCGCGCCTTCAACTTGGGGCTCCTGGTCAACCTGGGGTTCTTCTCCTTCTTCGGCAGCGTGCTGCTGACGCTCACCGTCTTCCTCCAGGAGGGCGTGCACGACTCGCCGCTCACCGCTGGCCTGACCTTCGCCCCCCTCGGCGTCGCCTTCGCCGCGTCATCGTTGGCGGGACGGCGCTTGCACGCCCGGTGGGGGACGTGGGTGATCACGGCGGGCACCGCGATCGCGCTGGCCGGCATCGTCGGGCTCACGCTGGTCGTGAGCACGACGGGCCTGTCGGCGTCGGCGATCGAGCTGTCGCCGGTGCTGGCCCTGATCGGCATCGGTAGCGGCCTGGTGGTCCCGTTGATCGTGTCGGGGGTGCTGCAGAGCGTCCCGGGCAGCTCGGCTGGCGCCGCCTCGGGTGTGTTGACCACGACGCAGCAGTTCTCGATCACGCTGGGCATATCGGCAGTGGGCACGCTCTTCTTCTCGAGGCTGGCGAGCGCGGGAATGGTCGCCGCCATGCAGGCGGGCCTCGTCGCCGACCTGGCGCTGGTCGGGCTGGCTTTGGCGATGACCATCCTGCTGGCGCGACCTCCGACTGCCGAGGGCGCCACGGCCGAGCCGGAACCGGCGTCGCTCAGGTCGGCCGAGCAGGCCGCCTGAGGACAGCGGGCAGCGCCCGACTCAGTCCAGCCTGACCAGCAGGGCGAGGGTCGGGCAGGCGGCCACAGCCCGGCGGGCGTGGTCCTTCAGCTCGGGCGGCACGGGATCAGGGTTGACGATCGGATAGCCCCAGTCGTCGAGGCGGATCCACTCCGGCAGCAGCTCGGCGCACAGCCCGTGGCCCTCGCACGTGATCGGGTTCACCGCCAGACGCATCCTGCGCTGACGCCCGAACCGGGCTCCCACACCCGGGCCCGCCGCCTCCCTGAGCGGGCCTCCCGGGCCCGCGCCTGCCATCACCGACTCCTCGTCGGCGCCGAGGACGCCAGGTCGGGCCGGACCGGATCGGCCCAGCAGCGACCGTGGCGCCGGTGCCAGTCGATGTCGTCCGAGAAGACCTCGAGGGCCGAGGCCACCAGCCGGGCGGCGCCGTCGGGGTGGTGGCAGGCGCCTCGACCGGCCACGTCAGCTGCCCAGCGGCGCACGGATCCTTCGGTGCCCGGTCCGCCCTGGCCCCGGTGGAGCTGATCAAGGGCCCCGGCGATCGATGCCAACCCGTTCACACAGGGACCGCACTGGCCCGACGACTCTCCAGCCAGGTAGCGGGCGATGCGCGTCGTCTCGGCCAGCCCGCAACCCCGACTGGACAGCACCACGACCACCCCCGCACCCAGGGATGCGCCGAGCGGCCGCAGTTGATCGTCCGTGAGGCCGAGGCGCAGGCAGGCGTCGGCGTCGAGCCAGCGACCGGCGTAGCCCCCGACGAGCACGGCGCGCACATCGTCCGCGCCGCCGCCGCAGGAAGCGATGGTGTGGGCGATCGTGGTGCCGGGAGCGATCTCGTACACGCCCGGCCGGGCCACCTCGCCGGACACCGTGATCAGCGTCGACCCCGCGTGACCGGGCGTCCCGATCTCCCGGAACCAGTCCGGTCCGAAGCGCGCCAGCAGCGCCAGGTGGGCGAGGGTCTCGACGTTCTGCACCAAGGTCGGGCGCCCGCCCACGCCCTTCTCGAACGGCCGCGGCGGAACGAAGGTCGGCTTCGCCGGTCCCCCGTTGAGCCAGTGGACCAGCGCGCTCTCCTCCCCCACCACGTACCCACTGGGTGTGGCGGCCAGCTCGATCCCGATCGGGTCGAGGCCGGTGGCACGCCGTTCGTCGATGGCGGCCTCCACGCTCAGCCAGGCGCGCCGGGCCGCCTCCTCGACGCAGATGATCGCCCGCCTGGCCCCCACGGCCTCGGCGGCCAACACCACGCCGTCGAGGACGAGATGAGGAGCGGACTGGAGCAACAGCTTGTCCTTGGTGCTGGCCGGCTCACCCTCGGTCCCGTTGGCCACGACGACCGGTCGACGTCCCCCTTCGGCAACGGCGGACATCTTCCGAGCGGTCGGGAAACCCGACCCTCCCCGACCGCGCAGTCCGCTGGCGTCGACTGCTCGGATCAGGGCTTCCCGAGGGCCCCGCCGCTCGTCCCGACAGGGCGGCGGCCCGATCCGCTCCATGTGGGCGGACAGGCGCATCGGACCTTCCGACCCGGAGCCCCACCGCAGCAGACGAGGGAGCCCGACCGGGGGCGCGACGGGGGCCACGGCTCAGCCGCTCCCCTCGCCCGCCGGGCTCGAGGCGGCGCCCGGCGTGGCCCGCAGCATGCCGCTCACGGCGTTCGACGACGGGTCGGTCTGCAGCCGCGTCGAGAGGGTCAGCGCGGCCCCCTGGGCGTTCGTGGCCGCCATCACCAGCCGCGTTCCCTCGAGGTCGGTGACCTTGCCCTTGTACATGCCGGGCTGCTGGAGTGGTCCGAGGGTCACGGTGCTCGTGGAAAGGTCCACGCCCTCGGTTCTCGCCGCCCGGCCCTGGATGGTCACCACCAGGCGACCGGCGACCGCGCCTTCGAGCGCGGTGTCGATGCGCACCGTCACCAGTCCGCCCGCGTCGGGGGCGCTCTGCACGAGGGTGCCCTCCAGCGTGCCCGTGAACGGAGCCTGCCCGAACGTGCTTGGTGCCGCCGTGGACGGCGGAGCGCTGCCGCCGGAGGACCCGGACGTGGAGCCCGAGCCCGACGTCGCGGTCGGGCTGGAGGAGGCGAGCAGGTTCGACGGGGTGCCCGCCCGCCTGGCCCAGCCCGACTCGAGGGGTCCGGAAAAGGCCCAGGCGCCGATGACGATGGGGACGACAACGCTGGCGGCGAGCCCGGCGAGGCGCGGGCCGCGCGGCGCGGGCCAACCGGCGGCGACGCGCCACCACACGGCGAGAACGACGGCGCCGACGCAGGCGATGGTGACCGCTTGCATCCAGGTCGCCTTGGGGTCGGTGCCCGTGCCGAGCCCGTGCACGACCGCCAATCCCCAGCAGCCGTAGGCCAGCCAGTGCACGACCCGCCAGGCTGGATAACCAAGACGCTGGCGCACGGCGCTGGTGACGAGCAGGGCCAGCAGCAGGTCGAAGGCCACGGCACCCAGGCCCAGCCAGACGGACCGGTACGTCCCGTGGAACGGGATCACCGAGTCGAGCCAGCCGATCGGGGCAAAGCCGTCCGCCACCGCCGACACGATGTGGACGACGAGGAAGGCGAGCGCGAGGAGCGACACATTGCGGTGCAACCCGGAGGTCACGAACCGCGGCCAGCGCTCCGAGCGCCAGCGCACCGTGGCCATGACCCCGAGGACGGTCGAGCCGGTCAGCAGTAGCAGCGAGACGACGCCAGCGCTGCGAGTGAGGTACCACAGGGGGCTGCCGGCGGTGGCAGCCAGCATCGGGGTCACGTCGCCCCCCGGGAGGGCTGGGCTGTTGGGCCGGCCTCCCGGGCCGGCACTTCTGGCCAGCCGCCGACGGTCACGACCCGGCCGTCCTGGGCGACGAGACGCGCCGGCAGGCCCAGCTCGCCCAGCCACGGCACCGCATTCGCGCCGCGGACGATGGCGGCGGTGCTGGCGGTGTTGGCATCGACACAGCTTCGGGCGGTCACGCTCACCGTCCGCCAGGGGCCGCCGGCCGGCTCGCCG
>DASXYV010000159.1:0-6303 GCA_036502305.1 Acidimicrobiales bacterium | reverse complement strand
ATCGCCAAGGCAATGCCCCCGCTCGTGATGGGTCGTGACACCCCGCTGGGCGCCTGCCTCGAGCGTCGGGACGGACACGACGACGGGTACAAGATGGCAACGGGCCTTCGGGACATGTACGAGAGCGACCCCGACGCCCGCCAGGTGATCGACGTGGCCAAGGGTCTGGAGGGCCTCCGGCGTCAGGCGGGCATCCACGCCGCCGCTGTGGTGATCACCCGTGAGCCGCTCACCGAGCACCTCCCGATCCAGCGCAAGCCCGATCCCTCCACGGCTGCCGAGGACGCGCCCATCGTCACTCAGTACGAGATGCACGGCGTCGAGGAGCTGGGCCTGCTCAAGATGGACTTCCTCGGCCTGCGCAACCTGAGCGTGATCGAGCGGGCGCTCGATCTGGTCGAGCGCTCACAGGGCCACCGGCCCGACATCGATGCACTCCCTCCCGACGACGAGGCGACCTTCGCCATGCTCAGGGAGGGACGGTCGGTCGGGGTCTTCCAGCTGGAGGGCGCGCCGATGAGGGCCCTCATGCGCTCCCTCGCTCCCAGCCGCTTCGAAGACGTCGCCGCCCTCGTGGCCCTCTACCGGCCGGGCCCGATGGCGGCCAACATGCACAACGACTACGCCGACCGCAAATGCGGCCGCAAGCCCATCACCTACCTGCACCCTGATCTCGAGGACATCCTGGCGGACACCTACGGGCTGATGATCTACCAGGAGTCGATGATGCGCGTGGCCCAGCGCTTCGCGGGCTACAGCCTGGCCGAGGCCGATCGCCTTCGGAAGGCCTGCGGCAAGAAGATCCGGTCCCTCATCGCCGCCGAGCGGGAGCAGTTCGTCGCCGGCTGCGAGCGCACCGGCTACGGCGCGACCCTCGGCACGGCGCTGTTCGACATCATCGAGCCGTTCGCCGACTACGCCTTCAACAAGAGCCACTCCTATGGCTACGGCCTCGTCGCCTACCAGACGGCATGGCTCAAGGCCAACTACCCGGTCGAGTACATGGCCGCCCTGTTGACCAGCGTCAAGGACGACAAGGACCGTACGGCGGTCTACCTCGGCGAGTGCCGGGCTCACCGCATCCACGTGCTCGTCCCCGATGTCAACGTGTCGGCGTCGGACTTCACCGCGCAGCCAGGGTCCGAGGACGGCCTGGGCGCCGTCCCCTTCGGGCTCTCCGCCATCCGCAACGTCGGCGAGGGGCTCGTCGCCCAGGTCGTGGCCGAGCGAGACGGGGGCGGCCCGTACCGAGACTTCTACGACTTCTGCGACCGTGTGGACCCGACCGTGCTCAACAAGCGGACGGTGGAGTCCCTCATCAAGGCCGGTGCGTTCGACTCGCTTGGCCATCCGCGCAAGGGCCTGTGTCTCGTCTTCGAGCAGGTGGTCGACCGCACCCTGGCCCGGCGGCGAGAGGCCGAGCTCGGCATCATGAGCCTGTTCGCCGTGATGGACGACACCGGTACCGGTAACGGCTCCGCGTCAGATGGCGGGACCGCCGGGGCGACCGTGGGCTTCGACGACTCCAGGGTTGCCATCCCCGAGGTCGAGTTCGACAAGGCGCAGCGGCTGTCGTTCGAGAAGGAGATGCTCGGCCTCTACGTGAGCGACCACCCGCTCATGGGCGTGGAGTCGGCGTTGGCCAAGCACACCGATTGCACGATCGCCGAGCTGCGTGACATCGGTCCGGCCGGCAGCGGCGGCTACCGGGACTCAGAGATGCGGGTGGTCGGCGGCGTCGTCACCAACCTGGTGCGCAAGTACACGAAGCGGGGTGATCAGATGGCCACCTTCGTGCTGGAGGACCTGGAGGCCACGATCGAGACCTTCGTGTTCCCGAGCGCCATGAGGGAGTTCGGTGCGCTGCTCGAGGAGGACGTGGCGGTCTGTGTCAAGGGTCGCATCGACACCCGCGAGGACCAGCCCAAGCTCGTGTGCATGGGCCTCACCCGGCCGCAGCTGGTCGCCGACGACGGGCCGCCGCTGCGGATCTGTCTGCCGCTACCCAGCCTCACCGACTCGTTGCTGGAGGGCCTCAAGCAGCTGCTCGTCGACCATCCGGGCCCTTCGCCGGTGTTCCTGCACGTGGGGGAGAAGGTGATTCGCCTTCCGGACGAGCTCAACGTGGACGCTCGCTCCGGCGTCGTCGCCGAGGTGCGGGTCCTGCTCGGCCCCAACGCTCTCGTCAGCTGACCACGACGTTCGCGCGCCGGGGGAGCCGGGGGCGGGTCGGTTCCGGTCGGCCACCGGCGGGCCCCGCATGGGACAGATCCGGGCGCCATCCCGTAATCTGGAGGGGAAGTAGGCAAGCACCAGGTCGAATGGGAGTTCTCAAGAGGTCATGTCCATCGAGGTCGACACCAAGGACTGCACCGCGCTGAGCGACGCCGAGTTGGCCGACATGGCCGACATCTGTACCGATGGCTCGGCGGGCTTCGACGTCGGGTTCCTCTCCAAGCAGCGCGACGAATGGGTGCTCGTCACCCAGGCCCGCGATGGTGGCAGGCTGGTCGGGTTCTCGTTCTGCACCCTCGAGCGCATCGGCGGGACGCCGTCCCTCCTCGTCGGTCTGGCCTCGGTGAAGGCGACGTCGAAGCGGGAGCAGATCGTCCGTTCCCTGATGGGCGACCAGTACCGGCGGGCCCTGCTGGCGTTCCCCGACGAGGACGTGCTGGTCGGGACGCGCATGGCCGATCCCGGCGCCTTCGACGCCTTCAAGGGGCTCTCCGATGTCGTTCCCCGGCCCGAGCATCGGCCCACCGGCGAAGAGCGGGCGTGGGGTCGCCGCCTGGCCAAGCGCTTCGGCGCTGACGGACGCCTCGATGACCGCACCTTCGTGCTCGGTGGTACGGGATCACCGGGCGGAGTGCTCGAGTATCCGAGCCTCAAGTCGGGCCCCGCCGATGTCGCCGCCTTCTTCGTTCCGTTGACCGAGAAGCGCTACGACTGCCTCGTGGCCTTCGGATGGGCCATGGCCGAGGACCTGGCCGAGGGACGGCTGGGCCGGTGAGCCCACCAGCCTCGTCGTAGCGAGCCCGGGGGGGGGACCGTGAAGCTCGGAGTCGTGTTGGGTGCCGGCGGGGTTGTCGGCCTCGCGTACCACGCCGGTGTGCTCCATGCCCTCGAGGAGGAGGGTGGGATCCGGGTGGCCTCGGCCGACCTCATCGTGGGGACCAGCGCCGGAGCGGCCATCGGGGCCTACGTCCGCAGCGGGTGGTCCACGGCCGACTTCTGGAGCGAGGCCCTCGCCAGCGTCGGCGAGGAGCCTGACGGATGGCGGGACATCCTGGCCCCGAACTTCGCCTCGCCCCTCGAGCTGGTGCAGCGCGGCGTCGGGTCGGCGTACGTGCTCAGCCGCTCGGTGCTGCGAATCCCGGTTCCGGCGGTGCCGGCCGTGCTCAGGCGGGCGTTCCCGGGCGGGTTGTTCGCCATGGCCGAGGGCCGGGACCGGCTCGAGGCCGAGCTGCCCGCGGCCTGGCCGATCGAGCCCCTGTGGCTCTGTGCGGTCGACATCGGCAGCGGCCGGCGGGTCGTGCTCGGTCGTGACGACGAGACCCGCATCGACCTGCCCCGCGCCGTCCAGGCCTCCTGCGCCATACCGGGGATCTTCCCCCCGGTCCGGGTGGGCGACCGCGTGCTCGTCGACGGCGGCGCCCACTCGACCACCAACCTCGACCTCGCCGCCGACGCCGGCTGTGACCTCATCATCGGCGTGGCGCCGCTGGCCTTCGACCCCGCCGGGCCGCCCGGGCCCCTGATCCAGCTGGCCCGCAGGGTGCCGGCCCGGGCGCTCGCCCAGGAGGCTGGCGCGGCGCGTCGACAGGGCGCCCAGGTCCTGCTCCTGCGCCCGACGGCGGCCGAGGTGCGCGCCCACGGCATCAACCTGATGCGTGGCGCCGGGCTCGACCGCACGGCCCGTGACGCCTACGAGTCGACCGCCCGCAGCCTCGCCACCGACCGCTTCCGCCGGGCCCTCGCCGACCTGGCCGCCTAGGCGCCCAGGCGCGCCGGCGACCACTCCTCCGGCCGGCCTCCCGGGCCGGCCTAGGCGCCCAGGCGCGCCGGTGGCCGGCTGCTCACTGCCTGGGGAGCACTGCCACCAACGTCTTGTAGCAGTGGCCGTTGCGCGGCGGGGCGAGCGCCACGAGCAGGTAGTGGGGGCGATGGCCGAGCGCCTGGGCGAGGGCCCGTCCGCTGAGTCGGATCCGTTCGTTGTCGGTGAAGGCCGCCGACAGGCGCGCGTCGTCGACAGGCAGCTGGTACTGGCTGCCGTCCCAGTGGAACCGGGCCCACAGGGTCTCTTCGGGCTGGCGCTTGGTGACCAACAGGCCGTCGTCCGGCGCGATCAGGGCCAGCGACGGCCGGGTGCCGTTCAGGGTCCAGTACGGGGCGGCTGAGGCGGGGAAGCCCAGCAATGGCTCGCCCTTCGGTGCGAGAAGGGCGCGCAGGTACCGCTTTACCCGCCCGCGGCGGACCCGGCGGGCCGGTCGCGCCGGTCCGGCCATGGTGACGGCCTCCGGCTGCGAGAGGTCGCTGGCGTGCTCGTTGTCTGCCAGCTCGACCTTGATCACGTCGAGGATGTGGCTCGGGCCGGTGTCGGCGTCGGTGCTGCCATGGGCCCGCACGAACGCACCGGAGTCGATGTCGACCGCCAGGTACTCGTTCGGGCGTTCTGCCAGGACCAGGAGCCGGAGCTCCGCGCCGGCGAGGTCGAGCCGGGGTGAGGATAGACCGGTGCGACTCACGGGCCCCATCATGCCTCCCGTTGCCGATGCGTTGTCGGATGGATGGGTCACCTGGTGCTGAGCTGGCCCTCCAGGTCCTCGACCGTCGACGTGGGCGCCAGACAGGCGTAGTTCCGACAGACGTAGGCCAGGCCGTCCCGTCGACCTTCCCACAGCGGCGACGGGTACGGCTCCCCCCACGCCAGCGCGGCACGGGGCAGGTACTTGCGGTGGACGGCGCCGACAAGGTCGGGGCGGTCACCCACGACGGCGATCTCGGTGACCCCATCGGCAACGAGATCAACGGCGCTCAGGGCGTGGGTGAAGGCGGTCGGCTGGGTGGCCATGACCTCTCCGAGCGAGGCGACGATGCCCTCGGCGGCGTCGGCGTAGCTCACCTCGCCGGTCAGGGCAGCCAGGCGGGCGAGGGCGACGGCACCCACCGAGTTCGCCGACGGCGTGGCCCCGTCGAACAGCTCCTTCGAGCGGACGATGAGCCGCTCGGCGTCCTCGCCCGTCGTGAAGAGGCCGCCCTGCGCCTGGTCCCAGAACAGGGCCAGCATGGCGTCGGCCGTGGCCCTGGCCGTCTCGATCCAGCGGGCCTCGCCGGTGAGCTCGGACAGTCGGGTGAAGGCATCGACGAGCCAGGCGTAGTCGGCCGCGACCGCCAGGTGGCCGGCTCGACCCCGGCGGCCGCCGTCGCTGCCGTGGCCACCGTTCCCCCCTTCTCTCCCCCCTTCTCCACCGTCACTGCTCGGGTCACCCTGCCAGGAGCGCAGCCACCGCCCGTCGTCACGCCGTAGGGATCCGAGCAGGAACTCGGCGACCGAGACGGCCGCCTCCCGCCAGCCCGGCCGACCGGTCGCCCCCGCCGCCTCGGCGAGCGTCGAGCAGAACATGGCGTTCCACTCGGTGAGGACCTTGTCGTCCAGTCCGGGCCGCACGCGCCCGGCCCGACGCTCGAAGAGCAGACCGCGAGCGCGTTCGATCGCCGGGGGCCGCAGCAGGTCGCCTCGCTGGGGGCGGTGCAGGATGTTCGAGCCTTCGAAGTTGCCCGCGGCGGTGACGCCGTACCAGTCGATGGCGGCGGGCGCCAGCTCGGGGCCGAGCGCGTCGGTCACCTCCTGCAGGTTCCAGACGTAGAAGCGACCCTCCACGCCCTCGGAGTCGGCGTCCTCGGCGGAGTAGAGCCCACCCTCCGGGGCGCGCAGGTCGCGCAGCACGTACTCCACGGTCTCTTCGAGCACCTGTCGCCAGTGCGGAGAACCGGTCACCTGCCAGCCGTGCAGGTAGATGCGGGCCAACCCGGCCTGGTCGTACAGCATCTTCTCGAAGTGCGGCACCATCCATCGGCCGTCGACCGAGTACCGGGCGAACCCGCCTCCGAGGTGGTCGTAGATGCCTCCGGACGCCATGGCGTCGAGCGTGGTCGTCACCATGGTGAGCGCCGTGTCCCCGCCCGAGCGGTCATGGGCCCGGAGCGCCAGCTCGAGCATCGACGGCTGGGGGAACTTGGGAGCGGATCCGAACCCTCCCCAGCTCGGGTCGTATGCGCTCTGCAGGGCGGCGTAGGCTCCGT
>DASXYV010000158.1:0-2273 GCA_036502305.1 Acidimicrobiales bacterium | reverse complement strand
GGCGTCGCTCCGCCGCTTGGTCGGACGACCGCCGGTCCGGGCGCGGCCGTCGTCGCTTCGCCGCGCTGCCGGTCGCCGGTCGCCGGTCCGAGGGCGGCCCTCATCGCTCTGCCGCTTGGTCGGACGACCGCCGGTCCGGGGGCGGCCGCTGTCGGTTCGCCTGTCGCCGGTTCGTGGGCGGCCGTTGTCGGTGCGGTCGCCCGTTCGCCGGTCGCCGGTCGGGGGGCGAGGGCGGCCCGAGCGCGGGGTCCCCCCGGATCCTCGCTGCCCCTGCCGAGGAGCGCCCGCCTTGGCGCCCCGAGGAGCGTCCCCCGAGCGGCGACGACCGGCACCGTCGGACGGGCGGGGATTGGCGCGCTGCGGCCGCGGCCCAGCACGCCCGCCGCTGGCGGCGGGGCGCGGTCGTCCTGGGCGCGGAGGCTTGGCCATGGTCCGATCGTACCGGCAGGGCCGTCGTCGCTCCTCGTCGTGTCACGCCGAGATCGGCGATATCCCTCCCGGCATACTGTTCGCCATGGCACACCCCTGGCTCGTCCCGCCAGCAGCGTTCAACCCGGAGGGCATCTCCTGGGCCATCAAATACGAGACCCGAGATGACGCCACGCGGGTGGCCGCTCTCTACGAGTGCACTAGCTCAGAGCCGGCGGGCATCGAGCTGGCGGAGTGGGAGGTCCCGCCGGCGATGACCGAGACCGATGCGATCTCCTGGCTTGGCGGCTTCATGCCCGACGCCGACGCCGTGCGGATCGGCCGCGCCATGGTTGCGGCGCTCGCCGAGCGCTAGCTCCGGCTGCTGGGCTTCGGTCGCCGATCCTCAGGAGTTGACGGTGTCTCGAGAGTCCTCCCGGTAGAGCGCCGTCCGCCGGTAGCGGATGTTCATCCGCCGAACCTGGCTGTTGTAGGCGTCGATCAGCTTCGTCCGCTCGGCCTTGTCGGTGCAGCCGCGAAGGCGATCCTCGAGTCGTCGCCGCATGCGCTCGATCCGCTGACCGTCAGTGAGCACCTCTGGCTCCCGTTCCTTCGGGCGGTAGGGGATCCCGTAGTGCCCTCCCTCGATCCGGGTCCCGCCGGCGATCTCGGGGATGTCGAGCTGCTCACGGAGCGCGTACTGGTCGTTGGACTTGTTGACGTGGATGGCGACCACGTTCAGCGCGTGCAGGCCCTGGGCGCAGCACGCCTCCTTCACGCAGTACTCGTATCCCTCGTGGACCCGCTCCTTGGGGATGGTGTCTCCGCAATACCGACAGTTCAAAGCGACGACCTTCTGGTGTGAATGGGGGAGATGGCCTCGACTCGGTCCCCACCAGCGGACCCCACGAGCGGGCCGGTCGAGCCCTCCCAGTTTACCGGCGGGCCGGCCCGTCCCAAGCCGCTGACTCAGGCCTGCTCGGCCTCGGCGGCCGTGAGCTCGGCGGCGGGGTCGGCCTCCAAGCGATCGTCGGGAATCGGGTCGCCACTGCGGACGGAGCGACCGTAGATTCCCTCCTCCAGTCGTCGCTCGGCCCGGTCCAAGGCGGCCAGCCGGTCGCGCAGACCTTCCACGAGGGCGTCGTCGACCTCCTCGGCGGTCAGTCGTTCGGCGGGGTCGTCGAGGGCCACCGCCTCGTTGGCCGTCGCCCGGTCCTCCAGGCCGGCCGCGCCCGTCTCGTCCAGGAGGTCCTGCACCCGGGCCCGCTCGGCATCGAGCAGCTTCCGTGCCCGCTGGTCGTCCATCTGTCCTCCTCGACGCGATCAGAGCGACACTCAGTCTGCTCGGTGCGTGGGCGGCCGTCGAGGGCGGGCGCGTGACCCGGGGGCTGGTCGGTCGCCGAGTGTTGCGGCCGAGCATCGAGGTGCCCACAATCCTGGTTCATGCGGTTTGGACTGTTCGTGCCTGCCTTCGCCGAGCTCGCTGATCCCCGTCGCGTCGCAGAGCTCGCCCACACCGCCGAGGAATCGGGTTGGGAAGGCTTCTACCTGTGGGACCACGTCCTGGGCCGGGGCGGGATGGGAGTGGCCGATCCCTGGGTCACGCTGGCAGCGGTGGCGATGGCAACCGAACGGGTCCGCATCGGGGCGCTCGTGACACCACTGAGCCGCCGCCGACCGTGGGTGATGGCACGGCACGTGACCAGCCTCGATCATCTGTCGGGCGGCAGAGTGGTCGTCGGAGTCGGTCTCGGCCACGACGGGTGGCACGAGTTCAGCGCCTTCGGCGAGCTGGTCGATACCGCAGCCCGTGCTCGCCTGCTCGACGAGTCGCTTGTCGTACTGAGGCAATTGCTCAGCGGCGA
>DASXYV010000157.1:0-11557 GCA_036502305.1 Acidimicrobiales bacterium | reverse complement strand
GGCGAAGTCCTTGAAGTAGAGGACCTCCTTGTCCCCGTTCTGGTAGGTGACCTCGAGGAAGCGGTTGAGCTCGTCCGCCTGGTACATGGCCGCCACCGTGGTCTCGACCATGCGCCGAACCGCCTTGTCGCGGTCTCCCCCGCCCAGCGACGTGACCTCCTCGGCCTCGAGGGGCAGGTCGGACTGGAGGTACCGCGAGAAGATCTGGGCGGCCGCCTCCTCGTCGGGCCGCTCGATCTTGATCTTCACGTCGAGCCGGCCGGGGCGCAGGATGGCGGGATCGATCAGGTCCTCGCGGTTCGAGGCCCCGATCACGATGACGTTGCGCAGGGCCTCCACGCCGTCGATCTCGGCCAGGAGCTGGGGAACGACGGTCGACTCCATGTCGGAGCTGATGCCCGAGCCGCGCGTGCGGAACAGCGAGTCCATCTCGTCGAAGAAGACGATGACCGGCACGCCTTCCTCGGACTTCTCCCGTGCCCGCTGGAAGACGAGGCGGATCTGGCGCTCGGTCTCGCCCACGTACTTGTTGAGCAGCTCCGGCCCCTTGATGTTCAGGAAGTAGCTCCTGGCCTGGCGGTCCCCCGACTGCTCGGCGACCTTCTTGGCCAGGGAGTTGGCGACGGCCTTGGCGATGAGCGTCTTGCCGCACCCGGGAGGCCCGTACAGCAGCACGCCCTTGGGAGCCGGCAGCCGATGCTTGACGAACAGCTCCCGGTGGAGGAAAGGCAGCTCGACGGCGTCGGTGATGGACTCGATCTGGTCGTCGAGACCCCCGACGTCGGCGTAGGAGATGTCGGGCACCTCCTCGAGGACGAGCTCCTCGACCTCGGGCCGAGGGAGCCGCTCCAGGAGCAGGTCGGTGCGGGGGTCAAGGAGGACCGAGTCCCCCGCCCGCAGCTGCACCTCCATCAGGCTCTCGGCCCGATCGACGACCCGCTCCTCGTCGGCCCGCCCGAGCACCATGGCCCGCCGGCCGTCCTCCAGCAGCTCCTTGACGGTGACGACCTCACCCGACAGCTCGGCGCTGCGGGCCAGGACGACGTTCAACGACTCGTTGAGGACGACCTCGTCGCCCCGCTTGAGGTCATCGGCGACGAGCTCGGGGTGGAGGGAGACCCGCACTTTGCGTCCTCCCGAGAAGACGTCCACCGTGCCGTCATCGTTGTGCGCCAGATACGTGCCATAAGCGGAGGGCGGCTGGGTGAGCTTCTCGACCTCCTCGCGCAGCGTGGCGATGTGCTCCCGCGCCTGTTGGAGCGTGAAGGTCAGCTTTTCGTTCTGGGACACGGCCTGAGCGAGCTGGCCCTTGGTCTCGAGCAGCTTCTCCTCGAGGGTCCGCACCCGCTTGGGCGCATCCTGGAGCCGGCGGCGGAGGGTGACGATCTCGTCCTCCAGCACCGTCGCCTGCTCCCGGAGCTGGGCCATGTCTCGCTCGTAGGCGGCGAGCCGACGCTGGGACTCGGAGTCTGCCGTCGGAACCACCTCCTCTCACCTCACAAAGCGAACATACACCGGTGTCATGCGGACAGACACGCACCCACGGCCGCTATACCCTGGGCCTGGGCTTTGTCCCCGGTCCTGGAGCCCCCGGCAAGTTTCCCCCGTCCTAACCGTGGAAATTGACAGTGCCGGTCTGGATCGTTAGGTTCAGAAATTGACCGCGACGTCCCGAGAGGCATGCTGATGAAGGTCTGGATCGACCAGGATCTCTGCACCGGCGACGGTCTCTGTGAGGAGATCGCGCCCGCGGTGTTCACCCTGTTGGACGATGGCTTGGCCTACGTCAAGGAGGACGACAAGGTCCTGAACGACCCTGGTGGCGCCGAGGGTATGGCCGCCGTGCCGTCGGACCTCGAGGACGCGGTGGTGGAGGCGGCCGAAGAGTGTCCCGGCGAGTGCATCTTCGTCGAGAAGGCCTGAGGCCGAGGCCTGGGGCGGCCGGCCCCGGACGGCTCGACCACCTGTAGTCCTTCGTATCAGGCCGTCGTCACGCGCGCCGGCCCGGCGTACGCGGCGTACCGACGGCGGTGGTCATCGGTCACAGTCGGGTGGCGCCGTGGACGCGGTCCCGCACGGCGTGCCAGCGAGTCGGTCGATCGTCACGTCGGCGGAGGGCTCCCGTCGGTGCCTTCCTCGGCCAGCAACAGGCGAGCGTGGGTGAGGAAGCCGGTGTGGCCGACCATGCGGTGGTCGGGACGGACGGACCTGCCCTCCACGTGCCAGGTCCGCTGAAGCACCTCGATGGTCTCGGCCAGCCCGAAGGCGCTGGCGGCCAGCGTCTGCCGCAACTGCGTCACCTGGCCGATGGTGGGCAGGTAGGCAAGGAGGATGCCACCGGGGTGCATGGCGGTCTCGGCGTGGGGCACCACCCGCCAGGGCTCAGGAAGGTCGAGCACCACCCGATCGACCCCGGACTCGGCGATGCCGTCGTACACGTCGCGCTCCTCCATCCGAAAGCGGCGGGCGTGCTGCCGATCGAGCAGCTGGTCGACGTTCGACGCGGCCCGAGTGGCGAAGTCAGGGCGGACCTCGTAGCCCACGACCTCCGCACCGGCGCGGAGGAGCGCCATCGACAGGGCTCCGGAGCCGACGCCCGCCTCGACGACCTTGACGCCGGCGAAGATGTCGGCCGCCATGAGGATCGCCCCGAGGTCCTTCGGATAGATGACCTGGGCGCCGCGGGGCATCTCCAGTACCAGCTCCGACAGTGTCGGCCGCAAGGCGACGTAGCGGGCCCCGGCGGTCGATCGCACGGTGGTGCCTTCCGGATGCCCGATCAGCTGCGCGTGATCGACGATTCCCGAGTGACTGTGGAACCGGCCCTCGTCTGCCAGCGTCACCAGATGGCGGCGGCGCTTCGAGTCGAGCAGCAGGACCCGGTCGCCGACCGCGAATCGGTTGCTCAACGACGTCCCGCCCGCCGCCCCTTGTCCTTGTCCGGCGGTTGCTCGTGCACGATCGTCAGGCGCCCACCCGGCTCGAGGGTCTCCGAGTAGACGACCTCCTCACGGCGAATGCCCCACTTCCGGATGGCGAAGGCGGCGAGCCACACGATCGCCCACGGCCGGCTGCCGCCGAGCACGCCCCGTCGCATGCCCGTGCGGATCAGGCTGCGGAGCAGGCGCTCCATCACCTCAGACCCGCCGGATCTCCACCACGGTCGATCGGCGGCGGCCCCGCCGACGACCGAGCACGTAGGCGACGGTGACGAGCACCACCCCCCCGACGACGCCGGCGGCCACCAGGCCCGAACGCGCCGACTCGGTGGTCTGCTCGAACTGACCACGGATCTGCCGGAGCTTGGTCTCGATGTCCTGGGTGGTGACCCGCTCCTCCGCCTGCGCCGCGCTCATGCCCCCGCTCCTCTCTTGGCCCGGGACTTCCCGCGCCCTCGGGTGATAGCCGCCGCTGCCACTAGGGCCACGGCCAGGCCGGTAAGGGCGCAGATACCGTACGGCACCCAAGTGAGGTTGCCGGTGAAGGTCGTCCCCGTCTCCTCCTGAAGGCCCCGCAGCAGGCCGATCAGCAGCAAAGCCAGACCGGTGACGAGAACCATCGAACCGACCACCCCGAAGATGACGAAGCGGCCCAGGTCCTTGATCGGCTCCAGCGTCTCCTGCCGGAGGTACCGGAGCACAAGGTCCTTGAGCTCGGACGCGAGCGCCGGCAGCGCCTGGTCTTCGCTGGTCTCGGGCATGCACTCCTCCGATGGGCTCAGCCTTACTATCCCCCGTACGGGCAGCGACGCAAGCATTTGGGCGGTGTTGCTGACGGCTTCGCCGCCCCGGACGGGTCCCCATCCCCGCCCTCGTCCCCGCCGCCGGCCGGTGTCACTCGCCCGAGAGGCGGTAGCCGAGCAGATCGGCCGCCGCCGCCGCCAGCTCGGCCAGCAGCCGCAGGCGGGGCTCCACGTCCGGGGTCTCGAGGAGGCGTTGATGGTCAACGGGTCCGACGGGTGCCACGGCACACAGCTGCCAGGCTGCGACCTCGGGCCTGTCGTCCAGCGACACGGTGGCCGGCACGCCCGGCTCGTCGGCCAGCTCGGTTCGGAGGGCCAGGGCCCGACGCACCGCCCGCGAGGCCAGCTCGAGGTGCTCCATGTCGGTCGGCTGCACGGGGGGATCGGCGAGCTCCTCGACCAGGGCGACCGGGTAGGGGTCGTCCGGCAGCCAGGACGTCACCCGGATGCGCCGGTTGCCGGTCGCCAGCAGGACCCACCGTCCGTCAGGGAGCTCCGCGGCCTCCGCGATCTGGGCCACCGTGCCCAGGCCGAAGCGGGTGTCTCCCCCGCCGACCTCCGATCCGCGCTCGATCAGCACGACACCGAACTCCCCGTTGCTGTCGAGGCAATCCCGGGTGAGGGCGCGGTAGCGCGCCTCGAAGACATGCAGCGGGAGGCCCATGTGAGGGAAGAGCACCGTGCCGAGCGGGAACATCGGCATCGGGAGCGCCTCCCTGCCCGCTGTCACGAGCGAGGTCTGAGCAGGTAGGTGGATGTGGCCTTGGCGACCGTTCGGCCCTCGTCGTCGGTGACCTCGGCCTCGACGAACGCGGCGCGGGAGCCGCCCGAGACGACCGACGCCAAGCAGGTCAACGTCGATCCGACGCGCACCGGCTTGAAGAAGCTGATCTTGAGCTCGGCGTTGGCCGAGAAGACCTTGCGATCCCTGGCCCAGGTCAGCGATGCCGCTCCCATGGCCGAGTCGGCGAATGCGGTCACGAACCCGCCCTGCAGGACGCCGGTCGGGTTGGCGAAGCGCTCGTCCGCGAGCATGCGCCATACGGTCCTCCCCGGCTGCGACTTGTCCAGGCACACCATGCCCAAGGTGAGGTCGCAGTTGGGCGGGACCTGGACCCGTTGATCGGTGGGTGTCACGGAGGTGAAGCTATCCGAGGGCCGGCGGACGAGCCCTGTTCGGGTGCGGCGGGGCGGCGGCGAGTCAGGTGACCAAGCGTCCGACGGGGCCCGTGGCAACCAGTTCGGCAACACCCCGGAACCAACAGCGAACACCACGGCAAACACTGGGTGTGACCAGCGTCTCCTCGTCAGTTTCCCAAGGGTGTACCTGCTACCGTGACCTTGTGCCCCGCCTGCTTCTCGCTGTTCTCGCCGGCCTGCTCACCTGCCAGCTGGCCATCCTTGTCACGACCGTCTACCTGCATCGGGCCCTGTCCCACCGGGCCATGACCCTGTCGCCGGTGGCGAGCGCCGGCGCCCGCTTCCTGACCTGGATCACCACCGGCATCCGGCCACGCCAGTGGGTGGCCGTGCACCGCAAGCACCATGCATTCACCGACGTCGAGGGCGATCCGCACTCCCCCATCCTCGAGAGCTACGCCGCCGTGCAGTTCGGCAACGTGGTGATGTACCGCCGGGTGGCTCGCGACGAGGCGACGGTCGGCCGCTACGCCCGCGACCTGCAGCCCGACGTCTGGGACCGCGTGCTCTTCGACCACGCCCTGGTCGGCCTGACGCTCGGCTACCTCGTCCTCTGGCTGATCCTGGGATGGAAGCTGGCGCTGGTCGCCGCCGCCGTGCACACCGTCTCCTATCTGATGCTGAGCGCCGCCATCAACGCCATCGGCCACACCTGGGGACGCCGGCCGTACGACAACCTCGCTCGCAACAACCAGTGGCTGGCCTGGATCACCCTGGGCGAGGGGCTGCACAACAACCATCACGCGGCACCCACGTCGGCCCGGTTCGCGCTCGAACGAGGGCAGATCGACCCCGCGTGGTGGGCGGTGCGAGCTCTCGAGCGCTCGGGTCTGGCTTCCATCCGCCACGAGGACGTGAAGCTCAAGAGCGGCCGGCGGGACGAGACGGGCCACTCGGACGAGGAGCGCCAGGCAGTCAGCTGAGCGCTCCCGGCACACCGTCGGTGATGCCGCGGCATTCGATGCCCTGCTGGCGGACCGACGCCTCGAACGCCAAGCCGGCCACCACGGAGTACCGGGACCGCCTGCCCCAGTAGGGTAAGAGGCGGTGCCGTTCGCCTCCGCGATCTCTGAGCATCCCATTACCGCCCACGCCACGGGAGAGGTCGCGGGCCAGGCACTCGAGACGGTCGGCGCGGCCCCCGACCTCGTCGTGCTGTTCGTCACCCCTCCCCACGCTGGCGCCCTCGAGGACGCAGCCGGCGCCGTGCGGGCCATCCTCGAGCCGCGCACGTTGGTCGGCTGTGCCGCCGAGTCGGTCGCGGGCGTCAATCGCGAGGTCGAGGGAGGGCCGGCGGTGTGCCTCTGGGCGGGGCGGTTCGGACCTGTCGTTCCCGTCGGCCTCGACGTCGATACCTCCGGCGGAGGTGTCGCCGGTGTGGGCGACGGTAACGAGTGTCGACACCTGGCCGTCACCGGGTGGCCCGACGAGGTGCCGTTCGACCCCGCCGCGCTGTTCTTGTTGGCCGACCCCTTCACCTTCCCGGTCGAGGCGTTCATCGACTGGTTCGGACAAGGGCACCCGGGCCTGCCGGTGATCGGTGGGATGGCGTCGGCCGCCCGGGGTCCGGGTGGCAACCGGCTCGTGCTCGATGCGAGCGTGCGCGTCGGTGGCGCCGTTGGCGCCCTGCTGGGGCCCGGCGTCGAGCTGGCGTCCGTCGTCTCCCAGGGCTGTCGCCCGGTCGGACACCCCTTGGCGGTGACCCGCGCCGAGGGCAACGTCGTCTACGAGCTCGGTGGGCAGCCCGCCCTGGAGCGCCTGGTCGAGCTCGCCCGGCGCGAGCTGGCGGAGCGGGATGTCGCTCTCATCAACGCCGGCGGCCTTCACCTGGGCCGGGTCATCGACGAGCACAAGGCCGAGTTCGGCCGGGGTGACTTCCTGGTCCGCAACGTGATCGGCGCCGACCGGGCCGCCGGGGCCATCGCCGTGAACGACGTGGTCGAGCTGGGCACGACGGTCCAGTTCCACCTGCGGGACGCCGTCGCCGCCGACGAGGACCTGCGAAGCCTGCTCAGCGGGCGCCAGGCCGACGCCGCCCTGATGTTCACCTGCAACGGTCGCGGCACTCGCCTGTTCGGCAGCCCCCATCACGACGCCAGCGCCCTGGCCGACACCGTGGGCGAGATCCCCATGGCCGGCTTTTTCGCCGCCGGTGAGCTCGGCCCTGTGGGAGGACGAAATTTCCTCCACGGCTTCACCGCCTCCATCGCCCTCCTCCAGGAGGTGGACGGACGGCGTGAGCAGGAGCCCGCTGGGTAGGGTTGGAGGGTGGCCGGCGGGGGCCATGCATCGGAGCCGGTTCCGGTCGTCGGGATCGACCACCAGCGCGTCAGAGCCGGCTCGTAAGGCCAGCCGAGGGAGAGCAGCCGGCCCGGGAGGCCGGCCAAAGGGGTAGAGAGGACGACCGATGACCAAGCTGCACGAGCTGTTCGACCAACAGGGCCAGAGTCCCTGGATCGACAACCTCAAGCGATCGTTCCTCACCAGCGGCCGGCTGGCCGAGCTGGCCCAGCTGGGTGTGCGAGGAGTCACGTCCAACCCGACCATCTTCGCCAAGGCCATAGAGGGCGGTGACGACTACGACGAGCAGTTCCGCTCCCTCACGAGCCGGATGGCCGTCGACGACGCCTACTGGGACCTGGTCATCGATGACATCACCAAGGCGCTCGCGGTGTTGCGACCGCTGTACGACTCGAGCGGTGGCACCGACGGCTTCGTGTCCCTCGAGGTGGCTCCCGCGCTCGCCCACGACACCGACGCCACCATCGAGGCGGCCCGAACGCTGCACCACCGGATCGAGACGCCCAACCTTTTCGTGAAGATCCCGGCGACGGCCGAAGGCGTGCCGGCCATCCGCCAGATGATCAGCGAGGGTCGCAACATCAACGTCACGCTCATCTTCAGCCTCGAGCGCTACGACGCGGTCATCGAGGCCTACCTGTCCGGGCTGGAGGAGCTGACTGGGACCGAGGGGGCGGACCTGTCCCGGGTGGCCAGCGTGGCGTCGTTCTTCGTGAGCCGGGTGGACACCGAGGTCGACCGCCGTCTCGAGGCCCTGGCCGACCAGGCGGGTGGCACTCGGGCCGAGTCGGCCCTCGCCCTCCGGGGGAAGGCCGCCGTGGCCCAGGCCAAGCTCGCTTACGAGCTCTTCCAGGAACGGTTCTCCGGCGCCCGCTGGGAGGCCCTGGCGGCCAAGGGCGCGCATGTCCAGCGCCCGCTCTGGGCGTCCACATCCACCAAGAACCCGCACTACGCGGATCTGCTCTACGTCAACAGCCTTATCGGCCCCGACACGGTGAACACGATGCCGGATGCCACGCTCGAGGACTTCCTCGACCATGGCGTGGTGGCCCGCACTGTCGACAAGGCGCTCGACGAGGCGAGGCAGGTCCTCGACGACCTTGCAGAACTGGGCATCGACATGGCCGACGTCTCCCAGAGGCTCGAGGACGAGGGTGTGGCGTCCTTTGCCAAGTCCTTCGACGAGCTCCTCCAGCAGCTGACCGAGAAGGCCAACACGCTGAGCGCCGGACAGTGACCAGCGCGGACCAGGTTTGAGGGGCACCACATGAGCGACCCGGCGGCGGCGACCGTCATCGACGCGACCAATCCTCTTGCCGCCGGGCTCGAGGCGGACCGGCACTCCCCCCCGGTGGCCCTCGTGGTCTTTGGCGCCTCGGGAGATCTCGCCTCCCGCAAGATCTTTCCCGCTCTCGCCAGTTTGAGCCGCCGCCGGGCGCTCTCGTCGACGTTCGCCGTGATCGGCGTGGCCCGCACTCCCCTGACCGACGAGCAGTTCCGCGATCACGTCATCGAGGCCGCACCGGACGGGGGCCCCGAATGGAAGAGCATCGTGGGCCACTTCCGGTACGTCGCCGGCGAGTACGCCCATCCCGACACGTTCGACCAGCTCAAGGTGCTACTCGCCGAGCTGGACGACGAGGTCGGGACGGCGGGGAACCGCATCTATTACCTGGCCACGGTCCCCGCCCTCTTCGGCGAGGTGGCGAAGGCGCTCGGCCAGCATGGTCTCTGCCGGCCGACAAGCGACGACTCCTTCATTCGCCTGGTGATCGAGAAGCCCTACGGTCGCAACCTCGAGAGCGCCACCGAGCTCGATCAGGCTGTCCACGAAGCCTTCGACGAGGACCAGATCTACCGAATCGACCACTACATGGGCAAGGAGACGGTCCAGAACGTCCTGGCCCTCCGTTTCGCGAACGCCACCTTCGAGCCGATCTGGAACCGCCGCTACGTTGACCACGTGCAGATCACGGTCGCCGAGAGTCTGGGGGTCGAGCACCGCGGTGGCTTCTACGAGACGGCCGGCGCCCTGCGGGACATCGTCCAGAACCACGTCATGCAGGTCCTTGCCCTCACCCTGATGGAGCCGCCGGCCACCATTGACAGCCAGGGCATCCGAGACGAGAAGGTCAAGGCGCTCCGGGCCGTGGAGGTCTTCACTCCCGAGATGGTGGCGAGCGAGGTGGTTCGGGCACAGTACGAAGCGGGTTGGGTCGAGGGGAAGCAGGTGCCGAGTTACCGGGAGGAGGAGGGCGTCGACCCCCACAGCACGACCGAGACGTTCGTGGCTATGCGCCTTCTCGTCGACAACTGGAGATGGGCCGGCGTCCCCGTGTACGTGCGCACCGGCAAGCGACTCCCCAAACGGGTCACCGAGGTGGCCATGCAGTTCCAGCGAGTGCCGCACCTGCCGTTCGCCGGCAGCCTGGCCGAGGGCCTGGAACCCAACACCATCGTTCTCAGGGTCCAGCCCGATGAGGGCATCACCTTCAGGTTCGGGGCCATGGTTCCCGGCCACACCTTCCAGGTGCGAACGGTCTCGATGGACTTCTCCTACGCGTCCGCATTCCTCGAGCAGCCACTGGAGGCCTACGAACGATTGCTGCTCGACGCCATGGTCGGCGATTCCACGCTCTTCATCCGCGCCGATGAGGTCGACCAGGCCTGGCGGATCGTCGACCCGGTGCTCGAGTCGTGGGCGGCGGGTCACCCCCCGCTGTCCAGCTACCAGGCAGGGACGTGGGGGCCCAAAGAGGCCTCGCAGCTCCTCGAGAGGGACGGGCGGCAGTGGCGGACGCCGTAGCGCCACCAGACGCCAGCAGCTCGGCGGAGCCCGCCCGCCTCGGTTCTTGGTCGGGACAGGGGGTCAGCATCGGCGACGTCAACGACGCGTTGATGGCACTCCGAGGCGGCGAGGAGCGCGCCGCGACGCGCATCAGCACCATCAACCTCGTGGTGGTGGCCACTGACGACGCCGGGGCAGATCGCGCCGCCCGAGCCATGCGCCGGCTCGGCCGGCAGAACCCGGGCAGAACGGTCATCGTGGTCCCGCGTCCGGGGACCGATCTCTCCATCGACGCCGACATCCACCTGCACACGGCCACCGTCGACTCGCGGGCGGTCTGGTGGGAGGAGGTCCGCATCGTCGTCGGAGGGCCGGTGTGCGGCCACCTCGACTCACTGGTCGAGCCCCTCACCCTCGGAGAGATGCCGGTCACCCTCTGGTACGTGTCGTCGATCCCGGATCCGGCAGAACCCCTTGTCGGCACCGCTGGGACGGTCGTGGTCGAGTCGCCGGGTGGACAGGTCGGCGAAGGCACCTCGCAAGCGTCCTCGGGCGTCGAGGGCAATCACGGCGTACTGGCGTCCCTCGTGGATCTCGCCCAGCGACGGCCGGTCGTCGACCTGACCTGGTTGCGGCTGAACCCCTGGCGCCAGATGCTCGCCCACCTCTTCGACGTGCGGGCGTACCGGCCGTTCGTGCACGCCGTCCAGTCGGCAGAGGTGGCTGGCCCGGCCGGCTCGGCGCTGCTCCTGGCCGGTTGGCTGGCCGACCGTCTGGGCCTGGACGCGTCGTCGGTGGTCCGCCGATCCGCTGCGGACTCCGCCGCGCTGGTGACTGCGCTGCACGAGGGGAGCACCGGCCGGTTCCGTGTTGAGGGTGAGGGAGGTGGCCGACGGGTTCGAGCCAGGGCGGAGGTCGACCGTGGGCGGGGGCGCGAATCGACCGTCGCCATCGAGGGCGATCCGACGGTCGCGGCTCTCGGCGAGGCGCTGACGCGCCACAGTCACGACCGAATCTACGAGAGCGCCATCGAAGCCGCGTTGGACGTCCATTGATGAACGGTGAGCTGGTGGTGGTCGACGATGTCCCGGGGGCGTTCGCGAGCCGGGTGATCGACGCGTTCGCCACCCGTCCCGGCGACTCGTTCGCCATGGCGCTGTCCGGCGGAGACACGGCGCGCCAGTGTTACGAGCGGCTGGCCGCGGACGGAGCCCAGCGGATCGACTGGTGGGGCGTCGACATCTACTGGGGCGACGAGCGTTGCGTCCCCCCTGACAGCCCCGAGTCGAACCAGCGGCTGGTCAGGGAGGCGCTCCTCGAGCGGGTGGGGGCCGCCAACGCCGTGTACCCCATGCGCTGCGAGGAGGGCCCCGATCCCTACCAGCTACGGGTCGGCGAGGTGGGCCGGTTCGACGTGACACACCTGGGATTGGGGTCCGACGGCCACACCGCATCGCTCTTCCCCGGCTCCCCCGCCCTCGACGCCGACCCGGGGCGCCTCGTGTCCTTGAACTCCGACCCGAGCT
>DASXYV010000156.1:0-3819 GCA_036502305.1 Acidimicrobiales bacterium | reverse complement strand
CCCGCACCCGTCTCGCCGACGAGGGCGACAGTCTCGCCTGGGAAGAAGTCGAGATCGACGCCACGCAGGGCCTCGAGGCGCGAGCCCTGGTAGCCGAACCGCACGGATTCGAACCGCACCGACCCCTCCAGGCGTCCTGGGTGGATGGGATGATCCGCTTCGGGAGTGGAGACCGGGATCCGCATCAGCTCGCTGATCTTGACCATCGACGCCCGCGCCTGCTGCCACTGGTCGAAAGTCTGCGAGAGCTGCTGAATGGGCGAGAAGAGCTGATCGAGGTAGAGCAGAAAGGCGATCAGCACGCCGACGCTGAGCAGGTGGCGGCCCACCAGCCACGCCCCCGCCCCCAGCACGAGTGCAGCGGCCACGTCGGAGAGCAGGAGGACGAACGGAAAGTAGATGGCCACGAGGCGCTGGGCCCCGACCCGCGTCCCCAGGTAGTCGCTGGAGACCTGGCGGAAGGTCTGCTCGTTGCGCCCCTCCTGGCCGTAGGCCTGGGCGACGCGGACCCCGGAGAGGTTCTCCTGGAAGTTGGCGTTGACCACGGCGATCCGCTCGCGCGCCTGGTCGTAGGCGCGTCGGGAACGCTGCCGGAACCACCACGTGCCCGCCAGCAACGGCGGCAGCACCGCGAAGGTGACGAGGCTCAGGCGGAAATCCATCACGATGAGCGCGATCGCCACGCCGACGAAGCTGAACAGGTTGACGAGGGCGTTGATCAGGCCGGTCTGGAGCAGCTGGGACAGCGACTCGACGTCGGTGGTCATGCGGGTCATGATCCGCCCCGCCATCTCCCGTTCGTAGAAGTCCAGCGCCAGGCGCTGAAGGTGCGAGAAGATCCGCACCCGCAGGGCGAACAGCAGCCGCTCAGCGGTGCGGCCGGTGTAGCGGATCTCCCCCCAGGTGTCGACCCAGTCGGCGAGGACCACGACCAGGTACACGACCGTGGCGATCGCCAGGGCCAACAGCGAGTGGTTCACCACTCCCTGGTCGATGCCCACCTTCACGAGTACCGGGCCGAGCACGGTCAAAATGGTGTCGACGAGCACCAGCCCCACGCCCACCCCCAGCTGCCGGCGGAACGGTCGCACGAAACGCCCGAACCCGAACCGCGGGTCCTCGGCCGACTCGCGTTCCACGTCCACGTCGGGACGATGGTCGGCCGGGGGAAGCGCCTCCACGGCCGCCATCAGCTCGGGTGTGGGCGCCAGCATGACGCCCTCCATAGCTCCGGGCCGGCCTCCAGGGCGGGCCATTTGGCCTCCGACACCCGCCGGTGCCGCACTCGGCGAGACAGGGGCGGCGACGACGGGCGCCTCCAGCTCGGCCTCTCCCTCGGCGCCTTCGCCCGGTCCCGCCACCAGGCGGCGGTACCGGACGTTGCGGCCCAACAGCTCCTCGTGGGTGCCGTCGTCGACCACCTCGCCGTTGTCGACGACCGCGATCCGGTCGGCCAGGCGAAGGGTCGAGCGGCGGTGGGCCACGAGGAGGGTCGTCCGCCCCTCCATGAGATGCCGAAGGGTGGCGTGGATCTCCTCCTCGGTGGTGGCGTCGATCGAGGACGTGGCGTCGTCGAGGATGAGCACCCTCGGGTCGGTCAACAGGGCCCGGGCGAGGGCGACCCGCTGGCGTTGGCCCCCGGACAGGGTCAGGCCCCGCTCCCCGATGACAGTGTCGTAGCCATCCGGGAGCTCGGCGATGAAGCGGTCCGCCTCGGCGGCGCGCGCCGCCTCGAGAACCTGCTGCTCGGTGGCGTCGGGCCGGCCGTAGGCGATGTTGGCCCGCACGGTGTCGGAGAAGAGGAAGGTTTCCTCGAACACGACCCCGATCTGGCGCCGCAGCGACTCGAAGGTGACGTCCCGGACGTCGACGCCGTCGACCCGCACCGACCCGCCGTCGACGTCGTAGAAGCGAGGCAGGAGGAGCGCCACCGTCGACTTGCCCGACCCTGATGCGCCGACCAGGGCGACCGTCTCACCCGGACGGACGCACAGCGAGAAGCCCGACAGGACGGGACGCGAGCGCATGTAGCCGAAGGACACGTCGTCGAAGCTGACCTCGCCGCGCAGCTGGTGGAGCGTCTGGGCGTCGTCGCGCTCGACCACCTTCGGGTTGGAGTCGAGCAGCTCGAGGATGCGCTCGGCCCCAGCCCGGGCCTGCTGGCCGAACGACAACAGACCGGCCAGCATCCGCACCGGCGCCACCAGCTGGAGGAGGTAGGTGGAGAAGGCCAGGAAGGTTCCCAGCGATATCTGGCCTTTGTACGCGAGCCAGCCGCCCAGACCGAGGATCGCCACCTGGGCCAGGGCGGGCACCGCCTGGAGGGCGGCCTGGAGTCGGGCCTGGAGCCGCACCGTCCGCACCCGGCTCCCGTACAGCCGCTCGGCGACGGCCGTGAGCCGGCGCACCTCCCGGCGTTCCTGGCCGAAGCCCTTGACCACCCGGACGCCGGTCACGGCTTCGTCGACCACACCGGTGACGTCGGCGGCCCGCTGCTGGGCGTCCCAGCTGGCCGGGAACACGGCGGTTCGCAGCCGCCAGGCCACGATGCCGATGGTCGGGATGGCCAGGACCGCCACCAGGGTGAGCGGCGGTGAGAGGAAGAGCATCACCACGAAAGACACGACGAGCATGACGACGTTGCCGCTCACGACGGGAAGGAACGACAGCAGGCCCTGGATCAGGCCCAGGTCCGAGCTGGCCCTCGACACCAGCTGTCCGGTGTCGAGCTGGTCGTGGCGGGCGAAGTCCAGGCGCTGGAGGCGCTCGAAGACCGCCGTCCGCAGGTCGAACTGGACGTCGAGAGCGACCCGCCCCCCTCGGAACCGACGGATGTAGGCGGCGCCGAAGCTCACCACGCCGGCGCCGAGCAGCAGCCCCAGCCAGGGACCGAGGGGCCGGTGGTGGCTCAGCACGACGTCGTCGACGATGACCTTCTCGACCACCGGGGTCAGGGCCTGGATGACCATGCCGACGACGGCGGCGCCGAAAGCCCAGGCCACGTTGCGCCGGTGGTTGGCCAGGAAGGGCAGGAGCCCCCGGATCCATCCCCTTCCGTAGCCGTCTTTCACGACGTCAGAGGATATTCGGGCACCCTCGAATGTCGGGCTGGGCGAGCGGTCATGCGATCGCGAGCAGCACCCCCACGAAGACCACGTATCCGCCCACGAAGAGCGCGCCGGCGCCGCGCTCGAGGCCGCGACCCATGTAGGCGAGGGCCAGCGCGACCACTGTCAGCGCCAGATAGCAGGCGGCGACGAACGTCGTGGCGCCCGAGGGGGCGCCGAGCCCGATCACGGCGGCCGGGAGGAGGAGGCCCAAGGTGACATTGAGCGCGTTGCTGTTGAGGGCCGTGCTCAGGACCGCCGCGCCCCGTCCTCGGGACGCCAGGTAGACGGCGGCGACGGCGTTGGGGAGGCTCGTGACCGCGGCCAGCACGAGCCCGCCGATCACGATCTCGGGCACGGCGTAGCGAGACCCGAGCGATGAGGCCGCCCGCTCCATGGCCACGCTGGCGACGACCACCACGGCGAGCGACGCGACAGCGAGGAGGGCGTCCCCGCCTGTGCCGCGTCGAGGTCGGATGGCGTCCTCGAGCTCGAGCTCCTCGTCGGCGACCGCAGCTCCCAGCCAGGTGATCCAGGTCCGAGGTAGCCGGACGTGCTCGAGGCCCCGCCGGCCGACGGCGAGGACGATGACATAGAGCACCATGGCCACCAGGCTCAGCAGCAGCGCGACCACCACCGAGACCGCGCCCACCACGGCGGCGACGCACACCCCGGCCACCCAGATCGCCACCGCCCCGCTCAGCTCGATCAC
>DASXYV010000155.1:0-7993 GCA_036502305.1 Acidimicrobiales bacterium | reverse complement strand
CAGCGGGAGGAAGACGGCCCCCAGCTTCGCCACCGCCATCAGGGTTGCCACGGTCTCGGGCACCATGGGCATGAAGACGCCCACGGCGTCGCCCTCCCCCACCCCGTGCTCGGCCAGCATCCGGGCCAGGCCGTCGGCCTGGGCCCGGAGCTCCCCGTAAGTCCACCGGCGAACCTCGCCGTCCTCTCCCTCCCAGACCACCGCCGGCCGGCCGGGGTCGGCGGCGGCGTGGCGGTCGACGCACACCTCGGCCAGGTTGAGGCGCCCGCCGACGAACCACCGGGCCCAGGGGGCTCCCTGCTCGACGTTCAGCACCTCCCGCCAGGGCTCGACGAACGGAATGCCGAGGAAGTCCACGACGGCCGCCCAGAACCACTCGGCGTCGTCGATCGAACGGGCCACGAGATCCTCGAACCGGGACACGCCGTGGCGGGCCATGAAGCGTCCGACGTTGGTGGCCCCCGCCTCGTCGGGATCGGGCCGCCACGCCTCGGGCGCGACAGCGCCCGAGCCTTGTTGGCTGGGCCGGCCTCCCGGGCCGGCGTTGGGCGTGACAGGGCCCGCCGGCACGCTGCTCATCGGCCCAGCACCTCGCCCAGCGCCCCGAGGAGCAGCGTGACGTTGCGGGCACGGGCCGTGTGCCCCATGCACCCGATGCGCCACGCCCGGCCGGCGTGCGGCCCGAGGCCACCGCCGATCTCGATGCCGTAGCGGTCGAGCAGCAGCGCGCGCACCGCGGACTCGGTCATCCCGCGCGGCAGCACCGCATCGGGGACCCACACCGTGATCAGCTCGGGAAGGCGATGGCCCTCCTGGGCCAGGAGCTCGAAGCCCAGCTTCTGCAGGCCCTCCTGGAGCTGGCGGCCACACGCGCCGTGTCGGGCCCACGACGCCTCCAACCCCTCCTCGAGCAGCACCCCGAGACCAGCGTGGAGGGCGAGGATCATCGGCACCGGGACCGTGTGGTGGTAGCGGCGACCGCCGCCGGCCTCCATGTAGTCGGCGAGCATGCCGAGGTCGAGGTACCACGACCGAGGTCGACGGACCAGACGCGCCCGCGCCCGCTCGCTCACGGTGAGCGGCGCCAGCCCGGGTGGCACGCCGAGGCACTTCTGCGTGCCGCTGTAGGCCACGTCGATGCCCCAGGCGTCGGCGTCGACCGGGATGCCGCCGAGGGATGTCACGCAGTCGACCAGAAGGAGGGCGTCCCCCTTGGCCGTCCCGAGGGGTGCGACATCGTTGCGGACCCCGGTCGAGGTCTCGGCGTGGACCACGGCGATGATCTTGGGCGACCTGTGCGCAGCCACGAGGCGGTCGGGATCGATCGCTTCCCCCCACGCGGCATCGACGCGGGTGACCTCGGCCCCACACCGGCCTGCCACGTCGCACATGCGCTCACCGAACAGGCCGTTCACGCCGATGACAACGGGATCACCGGGCTCGACGAGGTTGACGAACGCCGCCTCCATCCCGGCCGAGCCCGTACCGCTGATCGGCAGCGTCAACGCATTGGCGGTTCGAAAGACGGCCCGCAGCCGATCGCACGTCTCGTCCAGGACGGCGAGGAACTCCGGATCGAGGTGGCCGAGCAGCGGGCGACCGAGCGCCGCCGTCACCTCGGGATAGGGGTTCGAGGGCCCCGGTCCCATGAGGGTGCGCTCGGAGAGGGGCATCCCTGGCACTCTAGTGACGACTCAGCGGACCGTCCCTCAGGACCACAGCTTGCTCATGACGAGCCCGTCGAGGATGTCCGCCTCGGACACGAGGCACGACTCGAACGCCAGCTGGCGCATCAGCGTCGCCAGGACCACCGTGCCACCGACGATCACATCGGCCCGCGCCTCCTCCAGCCCGGGGCGGCGAAGACGCTCGTCCCTGGTCTCACCGGCGAGCGCGTCGAGGAGCACCGCGACGCGCGATCGAGCCAGGACCGAGTGATGGATGCGCTCTCGGCTGTAGTTGACGAGACCCTGGTCGATGGCGGAGAGGGTCGTGACCGTGCCGGCCAGGCCGACCAGCCGCGCGGCCTTGGTGATCGCCGGTTGCGCGGCAACAGCGGCTCCGAGACCCGCGCGGACCGCGTCAGCGGCGTCCGACAGCTCCGATGGGAGTGGAGGGTCGTGGCGGAGGAAGCGCTCGGTGACCCGGACGCACCCGACGTCGATGGACGCCACCGCCATCGAAGGGATCAGGCTGGCGCCGTTCCCGCTCGCCTCGCCGAGGCCCGGGGGTGGCGCCGTGACCAGCTCCGTGGAGCCGCCACCGATGTCGACCACGAGATAGGGCCCGTCGTGGGGATCGAGCTCGGCGGTGGCGCCGGCAAACGACAGGCGCCCTTCGGCCTCGCCGGAGAGCAGCTCCAGCGGCACGCCGAGCACGTCCTCGGCTTCGGCGAACAACTGGTCGCGATTGGCGGCGTCCCGAGCGGCCGACGTCGCCGTGGCCCGCGCCCTCATGACGCCGTGGCGTTCCATCAGGTCCCGGTACTGGCGGAGCACCGCCACCGTCCGGGCGATCGCCCGAGGGGCCAGGCGACCGGCGGCGTCGACGCCTTCTCCGAGCCTGGTGATGCGGTTCAGCCGCTCCAGCGGGCGGCCGTCGGCGTCCTCCACGAGCAGACGGGTCGAGTTCGTGCCGCAGTCGATGGCGGCCACGGGACCCGCTCGGGATCGGGCCAGCTCGAGCCGGCCGGCCACCCAGCGCCCCACGGGATCGTCACCTCCGGCGAGGAACCACGCCAGGTGGGCGTGCAGGCACTTCACCCCCCGTCGAGTCCCTCCGACGCCGCCGGCGGGGCGGGGTCCGCGGTGGTCAGCGGGCACGGCCGCGTCACGCGCGGCGGCGTACCGGGCGTGGGCGGCCGTCAGCTCGGCGGGATCCACCGCCGCCTCCGCCGCCTTGACTCCGCCTGAAGCCTCGAGACGATCGATCGATGCTCGCAGGGCGGGGTCCACGAGCCACCATCGGGTGGGCATGGGAGTCCCGTCCTCGAGGAACGGCTCGTTGCGGATGACCGTGGGCTGGCCCTGCGAGTCGCGCACGGCAACCTCGAAGCGACCGCGGGGCGGGCGGCCGAGCAGGACGGCCACGTCCTCCCGGTCGTCGGAGGTCACCGTCGTCGGCGTCGGCGTCGGCGTCGGCGGAGCACGATCGCCACGATGGCCACGACGGCCACGATGCCGAGGGGGCCGGCCCGCCGGGCCAGCGACCCTCCGGCGACGCTCATGAGGTCGACGGGCTCGGCCGGCACGCTCTCCATTCGGCGGACTGTCGGCTGCCCGGCGCCGTCGGTGCCAGGCGTGGCGGGCGCGCCGTTGGTGATCGGGCCGACAGCTTCTTCTTCCCTCCCACGCGCACCACCGGCGGGAGGCGGCTCGGCGACCTCCATCTCGACCGCGGGCACGGTCCCCCCGGGGGGCGTGGGAGGGGCAGCAGCAGACGACTCGTCTACAGCCTCCACCCGGCCGAGAACGGTGGTCTCGAGGCAGTCGACGAACTGACCGAGCAGCTTGGTGCTCACGTCGGCCAGCACGCCCCGGCCGAACTGGGCGACCCGCCCGGTCACGGCCAGATCGGTCACGATGGCGACCCGGGTGCCCTCGCCGTCGGGATGCAGGGAGGCGCTGATCGTGGCGCTGGCGTTGCCCTGGCCGCGAGTCTCACGACCCTCGGCGCGCAGCACGGCCCGCAGTCCGGGAACGTCGCGTTCGACGAAGCTGGCCCGGCCCTTGTACTGCGCGGTGATGGGCCCGACCTTCACCTTGACCACGCCCCGGTACTCGTCTCCCTCCACCTCCTGGAGCTCGGCCCCGGGCATGCAGGGTGCGATCCGCTCGACGTCGGTCAGGAGGGCCCAGGCCTGCTCGGTCGGGACACCTACGGTGAACTCGTTGGTCAGCTCCACAGTCTCAGATCCTCCACCGTGTCGACGTCGGCTGGATCCCCCGGGCACGCTACCTCGCGCACCAGCGCCGGCTGACGGCCCATCACGACCCGCGCTCCCTCGTCGCCTGTAACCGGGACCAGGGGCCACACGGAGCGGTCGAGCTTGACCGGGTTGCGGCGCCGTCCGGAGTAGGTCGCCACGACGATCGAGGCGCCGGTGGAGGTGGCCACGGCCCGCCAGGCTTTCGGGGTGACGAGTGGCTGGTCGCCGAGACCGACCACCGCGGCTCGGTGGCCCTGGCGCTCGCACCAGTCGAGCCCGACCCGCAGAGAGCTGGCCAGGCCGGAGGCCCACGCCTCGTTGTGGAGCAGCGTGATGTCGGCGGGCACCACGTCCGAGAGGTCCACTGCCCCGGTCACCACCACAGTCTCGTCGAGCTCGGCGGCAAGTGCGGCGTCCATCGCCCAGGTCACGAGGGGCCGGCCCCGAAACGGCGCCAGCAGCTTGCTCGTCCGTCCCGCAAAGCGGCTGCCGCCGCCCGCGGCCAGGACCACGGCGGCCGTGGTCACCGTCCGGCTACCGACCGCTCAGGACGACCAGGCGACGGGGTAGAGCACCTGGGGCGCGGCGATGCCCTTGAGCTCGGCCCGCCGGGGGTCCCCGAAGCAGAACTCGCCCGAGCTCGCCGCCAGCTCGTGGATCAGGCTGGACACGAGGATCTCTCCGGCCCGGGCCTCGGCGGTGATACGGCTGGCCATGATGACCGTCCGGCCCAGGAAATCGTCGCCCTGGCGCACCGCCTCCCCCGTGTGCAGCCCCAGGTGGACGTCGATGGGCTCGTCCGGAACCGCCGAGTTGCGATCGGCGAAGGCCTGCTGGATGGCGATGGCGCAGCGCACGGCCCGACCGGCGCCGGCGAAAGCGACCATGAAGCCATCGCCCTGGGCCTTGACCTCGTAGCCGCCGTGGGCCGCCACCTGGCTGCGCACGATCTTGTTGTGGGTGGCCAGCAGCTCGCCGGCCCTCAGGTCGCCCAGCCGCTCGGTCATCGGTGTGTAGCCAGCGATATCGCTGAACAGGATCGTGACAGTGCCGTCCGGCGCGGTGGGGAGCTCGTCGGGCGAATCGACCGGATCGGGCTCGGTGCTGTCGCGTTCCGCGGGGTCGGATCCTGCTCCGTAGCGCCGCTTCCAGCGTTGGCCGTGACGGGCCTCGCGCGCCCTCCACCGCGCCTCACGCCTCGCCTCGTCTGCCAGGCGACCCGGGCCGAGCGCGCCGGGAGGATCGACACCCTCCAACGCGCTCCCGAGCTTGTCCTTGAGGCCTTTGCTGCGGACAGTCACGCCGCCCATGAACGGAAAGGCGCGCACCCTGACCCTCGGGGCCCCCGGCGTCAGTGGTACGTCCCTGAGGCGCAGGTCCTTGCCCCCCATGATCGGGACGCCGCTCAGGTCGACCTCGATGCCTTCGGGCACGACGATGTCGATGCCGCCCATCACGGCCACGGCGGTGATCACGATCTCCTCGCCGTCGATCTCGGCCTGGCGCAGGTCGAGCTCGCAGCCGCCCATGAACGCCACCGCTTTGGTGTGCGCCTGGGGGCGCCACCGGCCCGTGCGCCGCGAGCCGCTCAAGATGGCCACCGTCCAGCCCTTCGCCGGGCGTCGCTGCGTCTCGGGCACCGGGGACCGCGGCGCCGGCAGGTCGGCCATGACCTGGCTGAGGTCCGCCTCGTTGCGGGCGGCGAAGGCCAGCCCGACCCGCTCGGAGAACTCGTCGAGCGTCAGTCGCCCCTCGGCGGTGTGGCGTCGCAGGAGCTCGACGGCCTGGTTGCGGTCGGCATCCGAGATACGCACGACCGGGTGCCCCTCGTCCGAGGGTGGCGTCTCCATGGGGTCAGTCTGTCGCAGCCCGAGCCTGGACACGAGCGGTTCTCTCCGATGCGATCGGGCCGGCCTCCCGGGGCGGCCCTGGATGGATCGGGCCCTCGGCGTCGCGCAGCGACGGCGCCTGGCGCCCGGTGCGCAGGCCGATGATCTCGGCGGCGACCGAGATGGCCGTCTCCTCCGGGGTGCGGGCGCCGATGTCGAGTCCGATGGGGCTCATCACGCGGGCCAGGTCATCCTCGGTGGCGCCCGCCTCCCGGAGCCGCTCGACCCGCTCGGCGTGCGTCCGCCGCGAGCCCATGGCGCCGACGTAGCCGGCGTCGGTGGCAAGGGCGGCCAGGAGGGCGGGGACGTCGAACTTGGGGTCGTGAGTGAGCACGCAGACTGCGTCGCGCTGACCCAGATTCTGCCCGACCTTCGCCAGGTGGCGGTCGGGCCAGTCCACCACCACCTCGTCGGCCATCGGGAACCGGGCCTGGGTGGCGAAGACGGGCCTGGCGTCGCACACCGTCACCCGATACCCGAGCAGCTTCGCCACTCGGGCGAGGGCGGCGGTGAAGTCCACAGCGCCGAAGATCACCATGCTCGGTGGGGGCGCGAACGCCTCCACGAAGACGGCGACCTCGCGCTGCCTGGCTTCACCGTGGCGCCCGTAGTTTCGAGTCGACGTGCGCCCCGCCGTCAGGGCGCCCAGGGCGTCCCGAGCCACGACCCGATCGAGGGCCTCGTCGCCGAGGGAGCCCAGGGCAGGGCGGTCGGGGCGCACGAGGAGCTTGGCGCCCAGCGCCAGCTCGGGACCCTCGCCCCCGTCGGTGCCCTCGTTCGCCACCTCGACGATGGTCGCCAGCGCCACCGGCTCCTCGGCCAGCAGCGCGTCGCGAAGCGTCTCGTAGAGGCTCACCAGTCGAGCGGCTCGACCAACAGGTGGATCGTGCCCCCGCAGGTGAGGCCCACGGCGAAGGCCTCGTCGTCGGAATAGCCGAACGTGCACAGCCGGGCGCGGCCGTCGCCCCCCAACACGTCCAGGGCCTCGGTCACAACCGCACCCTCGACGCACCCGCCCGACACCGAGCCGGCCACCTCGCCGTCTTCGCTGACGGCCATGGCCGCCCCCGGCCCGCGCGGCCCCGACCCCTCCACGCCCACGACGCGGGCCAGGGCGACCCGTCGTCCCGAGCTCCGCCACCGCTCGATGTCGCCCAGCACCTCCCTCATCGCGCAACCACCTCCACCAGGTTCTCCAGCGACGCCACGGAATGGCCTTCCACGAAATTGTCAACGTACGGGAGCGCCGCCGCCATCCCCCGGGCCAGCGGGGCGTACCCGGGCGAGGCCTTGAGAGGGTTGACCCACACCACGCGGTGCGCGACCCGGTGGAGCCGGGCCATCTCGCCGCCGAGGACCTCGGGGTCGCCCCGGTCCCAGCCGTCGGAGAGGATCACCACGACGGCACCCCGGGCGATACCCCGGACGCCCCAGCGGTCGTTGAAAGTCCGGAGCCCCGCACCGAGTCGGGTCCCCCCGGACCAGTCGACGACGGCGGTCGCCGCCTCGCGCAGAGCGGCGTCGGGATCGCGCCCCGACAGCTCGCGGGTCAGGCGCGTGAGCCGGGTGCCCACGGCGAAGGCCTCGACCCGCGTCCCGCCGGCCACGGCAGCGTGGAGGAATCGCAGCAGGACCCGGGCGTAGGGCTCCATGGAACCGCTCACGTCGCACAGCAGGACCACGCGCCGGGGCCGTCGACCCGGTTCGAGATAGGCCCGCCGCAGGGGCTCGCCACCAGCGCGCAGCGCGCTGCGCACGGTCCGGCGCAGATCGGGTCGCCCCCGGGCCCGGCGGGCCGGCTCGAGCCGTCGGGAGCGGCGGAGTGCGGCGCGCATGCGAGTGTCGGACATCAGCCGACGGGCCTCGGCCAGCTCGGCGGGCGAGCAGTCGGCGAAGTCCTTGTCGCGCAAGACTTCCGCCGGGCTATAGCGAACGGTCACGGTTGCCCCCCGCGCCTCTGGGGCCGCGTCCGGTGGCGCGGGCGCGTCCTCCTCTGCGTCGTCGGTCACGACGGTCAGGGGAACGACCTCGGACGCCTCTGTCTGTGGGCTCCCTTCGCCCAACCAGAAGGCGGCGAAGGCGCGGTCGTAGATGGACAGGTCTTCCGGCCGGGTGACGAGCGTGGCCCGCCCCGCCCAGTAGACGGGACGCTGCGCTCGCACCCCCACGGCGCCCA
>DASXYV010000154.1:0-9581 GCA_036502305.1 Acidimicrobiales bacterium | reverse complement strand
TGTGCGAGGGCGGCGGCCAGGCCAACACCACGATCATCGAACGGCTGGCCTGACGCTCGGGACATCTCCCCGTTGTCCAACGGTTGTACCCGCGTTCCACATTGGGTAGTTGCGCAAACGCCGCCATCTACCCCTAGAGCCGTGACGTCAGGTCGCGGTGGCGCCGGTAGTGACGCCAGCGGAACCGGTGCCACAGCAGGAACGCCACGATGCCGATCAGCAGCCACGGCACGTGCGGCGGGGCGGCAACGAAGCCGGCCACCAACAGCACCAGCAGCAGGGCGAGGACCCACTGTCCGAGCGGCCGGCGCCGGCGCGGCGGCGGGGCCGGGGAGCCCAGCCGGGGCAGGTCATCGAGCACGCCGGCCACGTCGCCGCGGGTCTTGGCGTTCATGACCCGCCCGACGCGCTCCTCGAACTCGTTGCTGTCGAGCCGACCCTCGGCGTAGTGCTTCGAGAGGACGTCGGCGATCTCGTTGCGCTCGGCGTGCGAGATGCGCATCCGGGGCTCGGTGTCTCGGGGCGGTCGACGGCGGCCGCCCCACGATGCCGGCCCAGAGTCTGCGCCGCCCGGCCAAGGTGGTTCCCATGGCGATTGCATGTCTGTCCTTTCTCGATGGCAGGCCGGCCCGGGAGGCCGGCCCCGAAATCGACCGGTCAGCGAGCCCGGAATTGATCGATGAGGTCCTCGGCGACGCTCACGTCCGCGTCTTCATCGGGGATCAGAAGCCATGCCGCGAGGTAGAGCGGCACGGCCAACCCCCCGACGAAGGCGAGGACGACGAGGACGATGCGGACGAGCGTGACGTCGAGGTCGAGGTGCTCGGCGATGCCGGCCGCCACGCCCGCCAGCATCCTCCCGGCGTGAGGACGACGGAGGATCTGGGCCTGTTCAGAGGCGGTGTCAGGTGTTGCGTCTTCCATGGGTCGATCATGGGCCTCGCCGCTCGTCGCCGCTATCGGGGATGACCCCGATTGGACCCCGAGTCGGACCCCGACCGACCAGGGCTTTCCCCGATGGCCAGGCCCTCGGATGGGCGCGATGATCGACGTATCGCCGATCCGATCGACTCCCGACCTCCGCCGCCGCCCCGGGCGCCGCCCGGCCCACCCTGGGGAAGAGCCGCCGGCGGGGGCCCGCCCTGGCGACGGTTCGGATGGGACGACCCAAGTCAATGGCGGCGCGGCGCGGCGGCCATGCACCGTCACTGGGGGCGTCACCTGCGGGGGCGGGGGCCGCTCCGTCGGAGCCGCGATGACCGGCTGATCGCCGGCGTCGCCGGCGGTGTCGCCGCCCGACTGGGCGTCGACGTCACGCTGGTCCGCATCGCCGTGGTGCTGTTCGGCCTGGCGAGCGGCATCGGCGTCGCCGCCTACGTCGTGGCGTGGCTGCTGTTGCCGGTCGCGGGCGAGACGGCGCCGATCGCCAGCCGGGCCAAGTCCGATCGAGCCGGCATCGCCCTCGCCGTCGCGTTCGTGCCCCTGTTGATCCTCACCGTGCTTGTGGTGTCGGCGCTTGGCATCGGCTACGCCAGCTCGGTCGCCTGGCCGCTCTACCTCAGCCTGGCCGGGCTGGTGCTGATCTGGCGCAACGCCGAGGCGGACGAGAGCGTCTGGATGCGCCAGGTGGCAGGGACCCTGCTCCAGGTCAGCACCGAGCCTCGGCGCTCCCGCCGCTCGTTCGTGCTGAGGATCGTCATCGGCGTGGTGCTGCTCGCCGGCGGGCTCCTGGTGATCGTCCTCGGGCACCCGAACACCGCGCTGCTCCGACCGGCAGGCGGCACCGTGCTCGTGATCGCCGCCTTCGTCGTGTTGTTCGGACCCTGGTGGCTGAGCCTCGCCCGCCAGCTCGTCGACGAGCGCCAGGCCCGCGTGCGCGCCGAGGAACGAACGGAGATGGCGGCGCGCGTCCACGACTCGGTGCTCCAGACGCTGGCCCTCATCCAACGGTCGTCGGACAATCCGCAGCGCGTCGTGCAGCTGGCAAGGACCCAGGAGCGGGAGCTCCGCTCGTGGCTGTTCGACGGGCGCCGGCCAGGTTCGTTCGGGGAAGAGGAGGCATCGACCCTGGCCGCCGGGGTGCAGCTGATCGAGCACGAGGTGGAGAGCACCCACGGCGTCGCCGTCGAAGCCGTGACCGTCGGTGACTGCCCGCTGGCCGAGGATCTCCGGGCGCTGCTCGCCGCCGGCAAGGAAGGGACGGTCAACGCGGCCAAGTGGTCCGGTGCGCCCGTCGTGTCGCTGTTCGCCGAGGTGGAGCCGGACAAGGTGACGCTGTTCGTGCGCGATCGGGGCCAGGGGTTCGACCAGACCGAGGTGCCGGCGGACCGTCAGGGGATCGCCGAGTCCATCCGGGCGAGGATGGCCCGCCACGGCGGCGCGGCCGCCGTCCGCTCGAGACCGGGAGCGGGCACCGAGGTGGAGCTCACCATGCCGAGACGAGGCGAGCGCGGGGTCGATCGCGGAGTCGATCGCTGATGAGCCCAGGCACCAAGCCGAGAGTGTTCCTGGTCGACGACCACCATCTGTTCCGTTCCGGCGTGCGCACCGAGCTGGGCGACGAGGTGGAGGTGGTCGGCGAGGCCGACGAGGTGGGCGCCGCCGTCGAGCTCATCCTTGAGCGCGCGCCCGAGGTGGTGCTGCTGGACGTGCACTTCCCCGACGGAGGGGGCCAGGCCGTCCTCGAGGCGGTCAAGCCCGACCATCCGGAGATCCGCTTCCTCGCTCTGTCCGTCTCCGATGCTCCCGAGGACGTCATCGCCGTCATTCGCGCCGGGGCCCGGGGGTACGTGACAAAGACGATCTCGGGTCCGGAGCTGGTCGCCGCCATCCGGCGCATCGCCGACGGCGACGCCGTGTTCTCACCTCGTCTGGCCGGGTTCGTGCTCGACGCCTTCGCTTCGATGCCCGCCGCCGGCGGAGTGCCTGCCTCGTTCGATCCCGAGCTCGACCAGCTCTCGGCGCGCGAGCGGGAGGTCCTGCGCCTCATCGCCCGCGGCTACACCTACAAGGAGCTGGCCCGGGCGCTCTCGATCTCCAGCAAGACGGTGGAGAGCCACGTCTCGGCGGTGCTGCGCAAGCTCCAGCTCTCCTCTCGACATCAGCTCACCAAGTGGGCGACCGATCGCCGCCTGGCCTGAGGCCGGCCCGGGAGGCCGGCCCGAAGATGTGGCCGCAGGCGCTCAGCGCCTGGGGCCCGCCCGGGAGGCCGGCCCAGACAAGATGGCTCGGGCGCCTCAGCGCCCAAGTTGCGCCAGCGTCAGCCGCTGAGCTCGACGAGCCGCCTCATCGCGTCCTCGATCCCGCGGCAGAGCACCTCGAGGTCCGGAGCGCTGTCGTAGTCCCCCGTCACCCCGAAGTTGACCTGGCCGTCATAAGAGAAGATGGCTATCGCGATACGGACCTGGCCGAACAGGGGAACGTACGGGTAGGCCTTCAGCATGCGCCGGCCGGCGGCGTAGAGGGGGAACTGCGGTCCGGGCACATTGGTTGTGCCCGTATTGATGTTCCGCTGGCCGACACGGCCCGCCACCCGCATCCCGAGCGCGAGCAGCATCGGAGGCGCGAACCCGGACAAAGACGTGAGCGCCTCGCCCGCCACCGCCTCCTTGGACTCCTTGAGCCCCTGCATCTGGGCGGTGATGGCGTGCAGCTGCTCGGCGGGATCGTCGATGTTGACGGGCAGCGAGGCGAACATGGCCGACACCTTGTTGTCGTAGGTGGCGTCGCCCACCGCCCGTCCGCTCACGTCCCTGGCGCGCACGGACACCGGGACCAGGGTCCGCACCACACGATCGACCGGCTCACCGCGCGACCGGAGCAGCTCCCCGAAGCCCCCGGTGATCGCAGCGAGGACCACGTCGTTGAAGGTGCCACCGAGACCCTTGCGAACCACCTTGACGTCCTCGACCGAAGTCGACGCCCACGCGTACCGACGGTGCGGCCCGATCGGGCCGTTGAGCGTCGAGACCGGGTTCGAACGGAGCACGCCGGCCATGGAGGAGATGCCCCGCGCCACCTCGCCCAGCTGGTTCAGCGCCTGGCGCGGGACGCGGGTGGCAGATCGGACGGCCCGCAGCTGCTCGTAGGGGCTCACGGCGAGGTCGACCGCCGCCTCGACCGCCAGCCGTGCTCCCGAGGGAAGCGGCGACGGGTGCCAGTCGTCGCGCACCGGCGGCGACGGGTCAGGCGACGTGTCCATGATCACCGCCAGCAGCTCGGTGCCCGACACGCCGTCGACCATGGCGTGGTGGGTCTTGGCCACCATGGCCCAACGCCCCTGCTCGAGCCCCTGGACGACCCAGATCTCCCACAGCGGCTTGGTCCGGTCGAGCTGCTGGGACATCACCCGGCCCACGAGCCGGCGCAGCTCCTCCTCGCCCCCGGGCTGCGGAAGCGCCGTGTGGCGCACGTGGTAGTCGATGTTGAAATCGGGGTCGTCGACCCAGACCGGGCGCCCGAGCTCGAGCGGCACCTCCCGCACCACCTGGCGGTACCGAGGCACCAGGGGAAGCTTGCCTTCCACCATGGCCACGAACTGCTCGAAGGGCGGCTCCGGGCCCTCGAAGATGGCGATCGAGCCAATGTGCATGTGGCTGACCCGGTCCTCGAGATGGAGGAACGACGAGTCGAGCGGGCTCAAACGGTCGCCGGTCATCGAGCCCCCGACGCTAACACCGGGCGCTCCGCGCTTCTAGGGGTGCTGGCTGCTCACCGACACGACCTCGCCGGTCATGTACCCGGCGTAGTCGCTGGCGAGGAAGACGATGACGTTGGCCACCTCCCACGGCTCGGCGCCCCGGCCGTAGGCCTCCCGCGTGGTGAGCTCGTCGAGCACGTCCTCGGCCATCACCTTGGTGAGGAAGGGGTGCGTCGCCAGGCTCGGCGACACGGCGTTGACCCGCACCCCGGCCGGCGCTGCCTCCAGGGCAGCGCACCGTGTCAGGGCCATTACCCCGGCCTTGGCCGCCGCGTAGTGGGCCTGGCCCACCTGGGCCCGCCACCCGATGACCGAGGCGTTGTTGACGATGGCGCCCGACCGGCGCGCCACCATGTGGCGAAGACCGGCACGGGTGCAGCGGAAGGTCCCGTTCAAGGTCACGTCCAGCACCGCCCCCCACTGGTCGTCGGTCATGTCGACCACGTTCGCGGTGCCCCCCAGCCCGGCGTTGTTCACCAGCACGTCGAGGTGGCCCGCCGCCGCGACCGCCGTCTCGAAGAGCCGCTGCACGTCGGCCTCACTCGTGACATCGCACGCCACGGCGGGGGGTCGGGCGCCCATCACCGGCTCGAGCTCGTCGGCAGCCTCCTGCAGCCGCCGCTCGTGGCGGTCGCTCACGACGACGAACGCGCCCTCCTCGGCACACCGCCGGGCCGTGGCCAAACCGATGCCCGTGCCCGCCGCCGCCGTGACCAGGACGGTGCGTCCATCGAGCAGCTGATGCCCCTTGGGATAGGGCGGCACCCCCGGCAGCCCGGACGAACCCATCAGCGCCCCTCCGGCTTCGGCTCGGGAGGCAGCCCCAGCACCCGCTCGCCGATGATGTTGCGCTGGATCTGGTTCGAGCCGCCGTAGATGGTGTCAGCCCTGCTGAACAGAAAGCCCCGCTGGGTGTCGGTGAGATCGTAGGGAAGCGCGCCCGCGACTTCGGCCGCCGGCCCCAGCACGTCCATCGCCAGCTCCCCGAGCGCCCGGTGCCAGCTGGCCCAGTAGAGCTTGGCGATCGACGCCTCGGCGCCGGCCGTGCCCTGCGCCGAGAGGGCCAGGGTGCGCAGGGAGTTGAGCCGCATGACACGCAGGCCGATCCAGGCCCGAGCCAGCCGCTGCCTGATGACGGCATCCTCGGTCACACCCCGGGCGCGCGCCGCGTCGATCACCGCGGCCAGCTCGCCGTCGAAGGCCACCTGCCGGGCGAGGGTGGAGACACCCCGCTCGAAGCCGAGGGTTCCCATGGCGACGCGCCAACCGCCGTTGACGTCGCCGACGACGTTGGTGCGCGCCGTGCGGGCGCCGTCGAAGAAGACCTCGTTGAACTCCGAGGTGCCGGTCAGCTGGACGATGGGCCGCACCTCGATGCCGGGCTGGCGCATGGGGCAGAGGAGGTAGGAGATGCCCCGGTGCTTTGGTGCCGCGGGGTCGGTCCGGCACACCACGAAGCACCAGTCGGACCAGGTGGCCAGGGACGTCCACACCTTCTGCCCGTTGATGACCCACTCGTCGCCATCGAGCGACGCCCTGGTCTTGACGTTGGCCAGATCGGAGCCCGCGTCCGGCTCCGAGTAGCCCTGGCACCAGAGCTCCTCGCCCGTGAGGATCGGGGGAAGGAAGCGCCGCTGCTGCTCGGGGCTGCCGAAGGCGATCAGGGTCGGGCCCAGGAGGCCCTCGCCCACGATGCCCACCCGGGCGGGCGCCCCCGCCCGCAGGTACTCCTCCTCGAAGAGGACCTGCTGCACCAGGCTGGCGCCGCGCCCGCCCTGCTCGGGCGGCCATCCGAGCCCGATCCAGCCTGCCTGGCCCAGGGTGCGCTCCCAGGCCGCCCGGACCTCGAACCCCTCGTGCTCGTAGCCCGGGCCGCCGCGGGCCCCGAGCGCAGCCACCTCACCGACGACGTGGTCGGCCAGCCACTCCCGGACCTCCTTGCGGAAGGACTCGTCCTCGGCGCTGAAGCGCACGTTCACCGGCGCCCGCCTCCGCTAGGCGTTGGGCTTCTCCCCTGCCGCGGCCGCCTGGCGCATCGCCTCGAGGCGGTCGAGCAGGGCCATCCGCTCCTGGCCCACCGTCGAGTCGAGGCGGGCCTCGATCTCCTGCGGTGTCCAGCGCCCGTCCTTGTACATGGCGCGGACCTCGGTGGGTTGGTTCCAGACGGCGATCTTGCCGCCCACCGCCGTGTACACCTGGCCGGTGACGTGGCGGGCCTGGTCGGACACCAGGTACACCACGAGCGGCGCCACGTCCTCGGGCTCGCCCATCTCGCCCAGCTCCATGGGCACGTTGGCCGACATCCGGGTGCGGGCCACGGGGGCGACGGCGTTGGCGGTCACGCCGTAGCGGGACAGGCCGGCGGCGGCGCTGCGAACCAGCGAGACGATGCCGCCCTTGGCCGCGCTGTAGTTGGCCTGGGCCACGCTGCCGGCGAAGGCCCCCGAGGTGAAGCCGAGGAGCGTGCCCGAGCCCTGCTTGCGCATGATCTCCGAGGCAGCTCGGAAGACCGTGAAGGTGCCCTTGAGGTGGGTCTCGACCACGGGGTCGAACTCCTCCTCGCTCATGTTGAAGAGCATCCGCTCCCGCAGGATCCCCGCCACGCAGACGACGCCGTCGATGCGCCCCCAGGAGTCGGTGGCCGTGTGGACGATGCGCTGGCCGCCGGCCATGGTGGTGACCGTGTCGGCCACGGCGACGGCCGTACCCCCGGCGTCGGCGATCTCCTTCACCACGGCGTCGGCGACGTCGCTCGTTGGCTCCTCCCCCGCGATGCCGACGCCGTAGTCGGCGACCACCACCCGCGCCCCCTCAGCGGCGCAGGCCAGCGCCACGGCCCGGCCGATGCCGCGCCCGGCGCCGGTCACGGCGATGGTCTTCTCCTCGAGGTACCCGCCCAACCAGGCCTCCTGCTCCCTCGGTCACGTCTTGTTCCCGCGAAACCTGACGTGACGTTAGCATCGGGTGGAATGGCAACACGTTCTAGTCAGGGGCCGGTCAGGGGGGTACCGGGGGAGTTCAACCTCGCCGACCTCTTCGAGCGGGCCGTCGACGCCTTCGGCGACCGCGACTACCTGCTGGCCGAGGGCAAGCGCAGGACCTATGCGGAGATGGACGAGCGGGCCAACCGGCTGGCCCACCACCTCGCCGCCCACGGCGTCGGGCACGGCGACCACGTCGGGATCTACGCCTACAACTCGGTGGAGTGGGTCGAGGCCCTGTGGGCCGTCTTCAAGCTCCGCGCCGTCTGGGTCAACATCAACTACCGCTACGTCGACGACGAGCTCCGCTACCTCTTCGACAATGCGGACCTGGTGGCCCTCATCTACCAGCGCGAGTTCGCCCCCAGGGTCGCCGCCGTGCGTGACCAGCTTCCCCAGCTCCGCCACTCGCTCGTGATCGAGGACGACAGCGGGGCCGAGGCCGCCGCGGTGGCGTCGGTCGAGTACGAGGAGGCACTGGCATCGGCTTCCCCGGAGCGCGACTTCGGTCCCCGGTCCGGCAAGGACCTCTACCTGCTGTACACAGGCGGGACCACGGGCATGCCCAAGGGCGTGGTGTGGCATCACGCTGACGTGTTCTTCGCCCTCGGCGGCGGCATCGACCCGCGATCCAACGAGCGCGTGGTCAGGCCCGAGGAGATGGTCGAGAAGGGCGAGGCCGGTCCGGTCATCTCGCTGCCGATCGCTCCGCTCATGCACGGCGCCACGCAGTGGGCTGTCATGGGCGGAAGCTTCATCGGCAACAAGGTGGTCCTAGTGAGCCGGTTCGACCCCCACAACGTCTGGCAGCTCATCGAGAAGGAACAGGTCAACGTGCTCATGGTTACCGGCGACGCCATGGCCCGGCCGCTGGTCGAGGCCCTGGAGGCACCGGGCGCCAGCTACGACGTCTCGTCGATGCTGGCCGTCGTCAGCACGGCCGCCATCTTCTCGCCCACTGTGAAGGACGCCTTCTTCCGCAGGCTGCCCAACCTGGTGATCACCGACGCCATCGGGGCGTCCGAGACGGGGAGCAACGGCCTCGTGCTGGTCCAGCCGGACCAGACGGCGATGAAGGGGGGGCCAACGGTGCAACCCATCGCCGGGTCAGTGGTCCTCGACGACGACCTCAAGCCGGTGGTGCCGGGGTCGGGCGTGGTTGGCAAGCTGGCCCGCATGGGCGACATCCCCGTCGGCTACTACAAGGACCCGGAGAAGACGGCGGCCACCTTCGTCGAGGCGGAGGGCGTGCGCTACGCGATCCCGGGCGACTTCGCCACCGTGGAGGCCGACGGCACGATCACGCTCCTCGGCCGCGGGTCGCAGTCGATCAACTCGGGCGGCGAGAAGATCTTCCCCGAGGAGGTGGAGGCGGCGGTCAAGTCCCACCCCGACGTCTATGACGCCGTCGTGGTGGGCGTGCCCGACGAGCGATGGGGCCAGCGGGTGGCGGCCGTGGTGCAGCCCCGCCCCGGCGCCGCCCTCGCACTCGAGCCCATCCAGAGTCATTGCCGGACGTTGCTGGCCGGCTACAAGGTCCCCAGGCAGCTGCATGTGGTCGAGACGATCCAGCGCAGCCCGAGCGGCAAGCCCGACTACCCCTGGGCCCTGAGCGCAGCGACCTCCACGACCTCGGCGGCGCCGCCGACCGGACCAACCTGAGCCATGACCGACCCTTTGGCTATGACCGACCCTTTGGGAGGAAGAGATGCGTACCAAGGCATCTGAGCTGTTCGAGCTCGATCTGCCGATATTCGCCTTCAGCCACTGCCGCGACGTCGTGGCCGCGGTCAGCCGGGCGGGAGGCATGGGCGTGCTCGGCGCCCTGGCCTTCACGCCCGAGCAGCTCGAGATCGAGCTGTCCTGGATCGACGAGCACGTCGGGGGCAAGCCCTACGGCG
>DASXYV010000153.1:0-2203 GCA_036502305.1 Acidimicrobiales bacterium | reverse complement strand
ACGTGAATGGCCAGGTTGTCGCCCGGTGGGCAGGTGACCGTGTAAGCGGGGGCCGCCAGGCGGGCGCCCGGCCACGCCGGCTTGATGCGAGGAGGAAGCGGCCGCCCCCCTGACTCGCCGATAGTGGCCGACCCCAGGGTGAGCAGCTGGTCGCGGACACCAGCGGGCCCGCTCACCGCGGTCCCTCGCCGACGAGGTTGTGCGGCACCTCGCCCGCCAGCGCCGCTCGAACCCCTTCGGCCGCCATCCTCGCCATCTTGGTCCGGGTGGCGACGCTGGCGCTGCCGATGTGGGGGGTGAGGACCACCCGGGGGGCGGCCAGCAGCCGGGGGTGGACGGCGGGCTCGTGCTCGAACACGTCCAGCCCGGCAGCGAAGATCCGTCCTTCCTCCAGGGCGACCGCCAGCGCCTCCTCGTCGACGACCGGCCCCCTGGAGGTGTTGACGAGCACCGCCGTCGGCTTCATGGCGGCCAGGCGCCTGTGATCGACCAGACCGCGCGTGCCGTCGTCGAGAGGGAGGTGGAGGCTTACGACATCGGACTGCCGCAGCAGCTCGTCGAGGTCGCCCACGTACCCCGGGGTGCCGCTGGGACGGCGGGAGTGGTGCAGGACCCGCATCCCGAAGGCCTCGCCCCGGCGGGCCACGGCCCGGCCGATCCGGCCGTAGCCGACCACGCCGAGGGTGGCGCCGTGCACGTCGTGGCCGAGGTACTGGCTGATGCCCCAACCCGTCCAGCGGCCGGCGCGCAGGTCCCGCTCGGCCGCACCGAGGAGGCGAGCGGCGGCCAGGATCAGGGCGAAGGCCAGATCAGCGGTGGTCTCGTCCAGCACCCCCGGGGTGTTGCACACCGCCACGCCGGCGCGTCGCGCCGCCTCGAGGTCGATGTTGTCGTAGCCGACGGCGACGTTGGCGACGACCCGCAGCTTGGGAGCGGCGGCGATCACGGTGGCGTCGATCTGGTCCGTGAGCACGCTGATGATGGCGTCGACCTCGGATGCCGCCCTACGGAGCTGGTCTGGCGTAAAAGGCACGTCGTCGGGTCGTTGCACGATCTCGTGGCCGGCCTCGACCAGGGGGTCGAGGCCTCCAGTCGGAAGCTGGCGGGTGACCAGGACTCGATGCGGGGCACGACCTGCCACGGGGGGTCACGGTAACGCCTGGGCAGACGAGCGCTCGGCCTGGCTGTGGGGCGCATAGGAACCGACCCAACGGGGTACGCTGAAGTCACTCGCTGGGGGGGCCTGGGTCGACCTGGGGAAACAGCGACAGCTCGTGCACATCTTCGGGGATTGGTCCCGCTCGACGAACGACCAGCATGATTCTTGTGGCCGTCTCCTTGACATGGTATGCGATTGCGAACTATAGTTAGCGCTCGTCCCCATTGCCAATAGGAAGGAGACGGCCATGACCGTGGCCGAGATCACCGAGAGCGTCCAGAACCAAGTGCTGGACGGGCTCAAGCAGTACCAGGACCTGCTGGTGGAGGCGGTACGAGGCTGGGCGGAGACGGTCGAGGAGATCGTCCCCGGGCGGCCTGAGCTGCCGTTCGCCGACCAGCTTCCTCGGCCGACCGAGGTGGCTGGCAACGTGTTCGATTTCGCCGAGAAGCTGCTGGCGAACCAGCGGGAGTTCGTGACGAAGGTCCTCACCGTGGCCGAGCCCTACGTGACGGGCATCGAGACGACCAAGAAGACGGCGGCCCCGAGGTCTACGGCGGCCTGATTCCGACGAGGGGTAGGGGTGCACGGCGTCCCTACCCCTCGATCGGTACCCTCATTTGCAGAGATGGTCACCGACGACATATGGCGATCCCGGCTCGAGTCCCTGGGGGCGTTCATCCGCTCCCAGCGACGGCTCGCCAACCTGTCCCTGCGCGACATGGCCGAGCTCACCCACGTCTCGAACCCCTACCTCAGCCAGATCGAGCGGGGTCTCCATGAGCCGTCGGTCAGGGTGCTGCGGTCGATCGCCAAGGCCCTCAACCTCTCCGCCGAGACGTTGCTCTCGCAGGCCGGGGTGCTGGAGGGAGACGACCAGCATGTGGGCGGGAACGGCGACGGGCCGCGGACCGAGACGGCCATCCGCTGCGACCCCGGGCTGACCGAAGGCCAGAAGGAAGCCCTCCTCGCCGTGTACCGCAGCTACCGGGCCGCCAACCGCTAGGGCGTAGCACGGAGGGGCGAAGCCCCGGCGCGGCACCT
>DASXYV010000152.1:0-1600 GCA_036502305.1 Acidimicrobiales bacterium | reverse complement strand
CAGCGCGTCCTCGACCGCGTCGGCGGTCGGCGGCTCGGAGGCGTCCATGGCCAGGCCGGGCACGAGCCGCTGCACCTGGCCCTCACCGGCCACGGTGCGCACCGAGAAGCCCAGCTCTCCGAGCGCCCAGGCCCATTTCGCCGCCTCGACTCCGACGCCATCGGGTCCCCCGAGTCGGAACGACACGATGGCGGCGGTGGGCACGGCGCTGGCTTTCCTGGGAACCCGCGGGTGACCCCGGCGGTCGCTTCACGCTACCGTCCTGGCGGTGGCCGACGAGCTCCTCTACGAGCAGTCAGACGGCGTGGCCCGCCTGACGATCAACCGTCCGGACCGGCGCAACGCCATCTCCTGGGGCGTGGTCTCCGGCCTACGGGCGGCCCTGGCGCGGGCCAAGGACGAGCCCGAGGTGCGGGTGGTGGTGCTCACCGGAGCGGGTGACAAGGCGTTCTGCGCCGGCGCCGACCTGGGTGGGATGGCCGACGGCGACGACGGCTTCCTCGCCTTGCACGAAGGACGGGGCGAGATGGCCCGGCTGTTCGAGGACCTGTGGCACCTCGGCAAGCCCACGATCGCCCGGGTGCGGGGCTACGCCCTGGCCGGAGGGTTCGGGCTGGCTCTGGCCTGCGACTTCGTGGTGGCGGCCGACGACGCCAGCTTCGGCACTCCCGAGGTCAACGTCGGCCTCTGGCCCTACATGATCACCGTCCCGCTCGTCCGCTCCATGGCCCCCAAGAAGGCCCTCGAGCTCATGCTGACGGGCCGTCGGGTCGGGGCGGCGGAGGCGGACCGGTTGGGTTTCGTGACCTCGGTCGTCCCGGTGGACGCGCTGGACGGCGCCGTCGGCGAGCTGGCGGCCAGCCTGGCGGCGAAGCCGCCGGCGGTGGTGAAGCTCGGTCGCGACTCGTTCTACGCCACCTGGGACCTGGCCGCCGCCGAGGCGCTCCGGTACCTCCACCCCATGCTGACGATCACGACCATGACCGACGACGCCCGCGAGGGCATCGCCGCCTTCGCCGAGAAGCGGCCCCCCCGTTGGACCGGGTCGTAGGGGAACGGTGACCGAGCCCAAGCCGCCCCCGCCCGACCTCCACGACTGGAAGCCCCTGGTCGAGGACCTGGCCGGTCGACGCGAGCGGGCCCTGGCCATGGGCGGCGACGAGCCGGTGGCCCGCCAGCGGTCGCTGGGCAAGCTGCCCGTGCGCGAGCGCCTCGAGCTCCTGCTGGACCCGGGAACGTTCGTCGAGTACGGGCTCCTCGCCGACTCGATGGACCCAGAGCTGACGTCGAGCAAGGGCTACCTGGCGGCCGACGGCATGGTCGCCGGTGTGGGGGAGATCGAGGGCCGGCGGGTGGCGGTGTGCGCCTACGACTTCAGCGTGCTCGCCGGGTCGATGGGCGCCGTCGGGGAGTCGAAGACGGCGCGGATGCGCGAGCTGGCCCTGCGCCAGCGCATCCCTGTCGTGTGGCTGCTCGACTCCGCGGGCGCCCGCATCCAGGCGACGAGCGGGTCGACCTTCGCGGCTGCCGGGGCCCTGTTCCGTGAGCAGGTGACGCTCTCCGGCGTCGTCCCCATGGTGGCGGCCATGCTCGGGCACTG
>DASXYV010000151.1:0-5817 GCA_036502305.1 Acidimicrobiales bacterium | reverse complement strand
AGGTGCTGCGCACCTGCGGCTCAGTCCTCGGGCCGGCCTCCCGGGCACGGCCAAAGGTGCTGCGCACCCGCGGCTCAGTCCTCGGGCCGGCCTCCCGGGCACGGCCAAAGGTGCTGCGCACCTGCGGCTCAGTCCTCGGGCCGGCCTCCCGGGCCGGCCTAAGGCACCGGTGAGCCTCAGCCTGACCGTGCTGGGCTGTGACGGCAGCTACCCGGGCCCAGGGGGCGCCTGCAGCGGCTACCTCGTGCGAGGCGGGGGCGTCAGCGTGTGGCTCGACGCCGGGTCCGGCACCCTCGCCAACCTCCAGCGTCACCTCGACCTCCGTCGGGTGGATGCGGTGGTGCTCAGCCACGAGCACCCAGACCACTGGATGGACCTCGAGGGCTTCGCTGTCGCCCGGAGCTACGTGATCGGCGGTGGCGTCGTGCCGGTCTACGCGCCGGCCGGTCTTCGCGCCCACCTGTACTTCGATCCGCCCGACGTCTACGACTGGCGCGAGATCACCGACGGCGACCGGGTCGCTGTCGGCGCCCTCACCCTGAGCTTCCGGCGAACCGACCACGGTCCGGAGACGCTGGCCGTGCGGGTCGACGGTGACGGCTCCTCGGTCGGATACTCTGCCGACTCCGGGCCGGCGTGGTCGCTCGAGGCCCTCGGCCCTGGCCTCGAGCTGGCTCTGTGCGAGGCCACGTACCTGCGAGACGACGAGGGGAGAGCCCAGCACATGAGCGCACGTCAGGCCGGGACGTCCGGGCGGGAGGCCGGCGTCGGCCGGCTGGTGTTGACCCACCGCTGGCCCACGGTGGCCGCCGAGGCCAGTCGTGACGAGGGCAGCACGGCGTTCGGCTCCGAGCTGGAGCTGGCCCGGCCCGGCGCGGAGTTCGTGGTCGGTCCGGGAGGCCGGCCGGAGGAGATGGTGTGAGGGCCGACGGGCGAGCGATCGACGAGCTCCGGACGACGTCGTTCGTGCGCGACTACACCGAGGCGCCGCTCGGCTCGACGCTGGTGACGGCCGGCAGCACGAGGGTCCTGTGCACCGCATCGGTCGAGGACCGCGTGCCCTCCTGGATGCGTGGTGGCGGCAAGGGGTGGGTGACCGCCGAGTACTCGATGCTTCCCGGCTCGACGATCGAGCGGACGCCGAGAGAGGCGGCGCGGGGTCGGCAGTCAGGTCGGACCCAGGAGATCCAGCGCCTGATCGGCCGGTCCCTCCGGGCCGTCTGTGACATGGCAACGCTGGGAGAGATGCAGGTGGTGGTCGACTGTGACGTGCTCCAGGCCGACGGTGGCACGCGTACGGCGGCTATTTGCGGTGCCTACGTGTCGCTGCACGACGCGCTGACGCGGCTCATCCAGCAGGGCCGCCTGTCGGCTCACCCACTCAGCGAGGCGTGCGCGGCCGTGTCGGTGGGCGTGGTCGAGGCCTCGTGTGTGCTGGATCTCGACTACCGCGAGGACCTGGCCGCTGAGGTGGACATGAATGTGGTGATGACGTCATCAGGCCGGTTCGTCGAGATCCAGGGCACGGCCGAGGGGCTGCCGTTCTCCAAGACCGAGCTGGAGGAGCTGCTCAGCCTGGCCGAGCACGGCATCGCCGGCCTGCTGGAGCTGCAGACGGTGGCGTTGTCCGAGCCCCCGCCACCGCGCTAGGGACCGAGTCGATGCGGCTGGTGCTCGCTACCGCGAACCCCGACAAGGTGACGGAGATCGCCGCCCTGCTCACCCGGGTCGAGTTGGCGCCCCGTCCGCCCGACCTGCCCGAGGTCGACGAGAGCGGGCAGACACTGGAGGAGAACGCCCGCCTGAAGGCCACGGCCGTAGTCGGGGCGACCGGTGAGCCCGCGGTGGCCGACGACACCGGCCTCGAGGTGGCAGCGCTGAGCGGGGCGCCGGGGGTGCGATCGTCGCGGTACGCCGGGGAGGACGCCAGCTACGCCGACAACGTGGCCAAGCTGATCGGCGCCTTGGAGGGAGTGAGCGACCGGCGAGCCCGGTTTCGCACCGTGGCCCTGGCCCGCTTTCCCGACGGGCGCGAGGTGGTGGCCGAAGGCGCGGTCGAAGGCGTCATCGCCGACGAGCCGCGAGGCGTCGGCGGGTTCGGCTACGACCCGGTCTTCCTGCCCGAGGGCGGCGACGGGCGCACGTTCGCCGAGATGACCTCCGAGCAGAAGAACTCCCTCTCGCACCGCGCGCGCGCCTTCGCCCGCCTGGCCGAGCTGCTCGCCAGCTGACCGGCGACGATCACCAACCTCGCAGGTCCACGGGCATGGCGCCGATCACCTCGTCGGCCCGCACCAGGTGCATGACGCGGTGATAGGCGACCGTCGGGTCGACGTGGGCGGGGAGGACCCGAACGCGGTCGCCGACCCGGACCGGATCGGTCGGCCCGAAGGTGACGTGCTCGTCGGAGCAGAACCAGACCGTGCCCCCCTCGACGGTCGGGTTGCCGTGGTCCATGGCCAGCGACTTGAGGCCGCAGTCGGCAACCGCCCACGCCGGTGAGACCGAGATGACGGTGGACAGCACGAAGAGCGCCTGACGGAAGGGCAGGTCGAGCCGGCCGTAGGCGGTGTCCATGAGGGCGTAGGAACCGGCTTGGATCTCGGTGGCCCAGTGGTTGATGTCGTAGGTGCCGGTGCCGCCGGCCGAGACCACGTCGCCGCCGACGTCGCCGTGGGCCTTGACGAGCAGCGCCATGCAGTCGGCGACCATGAGGGTGCGCTGGGCCCGGTCCTCCAGACCCACCACGTGACCCTCGTAGCCCATGACGCCCCGGACCTCCAGGTCCCGGGCGCGGGCCTGCTCGGCCAGGCGCCCGGCGTCCTCGGGCGCGCAACCACAGCGCGGCAGGCCGACGTTGACGTCGATCACGACCTCGCGCACACCTCCGTCCGCCGCCGCGGCCACGGTCTCGGGCGAGTCGACGGCGAGGGTCACCCTGGCCCCGGAGCTGGCCACGTCGCCGACCCGGCGGGCGTCGACGACCTCGTTGGCGAGGAGCAGGTCCCGGCCCAGCCCGGCTGCGGCCATGCCCTCGACCTCGGCGACCGTGGCGCAGGTGAAGCCGCGATGGCCGGCCTCCGCCTGGCGGGCGGCCAGGGCGGTCGACTTGTGGGCCTTGACGTGGGGGCGCATGCGGGCGCCGGGAAGGGCGGCGGCCATCGTGGCCAGGTTGTGCTCGAGGGCGTCGGCGTCGACGACCAGAGCAGGGGTGACGAGCTGGTTGACATTCACCGGACCCGGAGCGTAGCCCTGGTCAGCCGGGGTCCGGCGGGTCAGAGCTCGGCCCGCTCCGCTTCCCAGGACTCGGGGAGGGCCTCGAGGCCGGCGCGGAAGCGGTCGGGATCGAACGGCTGCTTGTACTGCATGGTCCGCCAGGCCTCGCCTGAGACCACCGAGCCCAGCATGTGCAGGATCTCGTGACGCTGGTAGCCGAGGGTCATCAGCCGCTGCGCCGTCGGCCAGGTCTCGGGCGGATCGTCGGCCCACAGCTGCTTGGCCACGATCTCGTGCATCGAAAGGTGGAGCCGCGGGCTCATCAGGTTGCCGTGCAGCGTGATCTCGTCCTGGTCGTCCTCGACCGCCTCCTGGAGCTCCGGGTGCTCAGCCAGGATCAGGAAGTGACGGTCGCCCTCCTCGCCGGGATCGAGCAATGACAGCTCGATCTCGCCCATCCGCCCCTGACCAGCGGGGACGGCCCACCGCCGACGGTCTTCCTCGCCCACCCGCGGCAGGTTACGCCACCCACGGCGTTCTCGCCGCGGTCCGTGTCTTGCTACACAGGTGCGGTGACAGCCACGGTCGAGGCCACGTCGAGCGAGATCCGGACCAGCCCGCGCAGGTCGCGCCTGACGGGCCTGACGGTGGTCGTCCTCCTGGTGCTGCCGGCTCTGGTAGCCGCCGTGTCCCTGCTCGGCCGCCACTGGTACGCGTCCGGGGACCAGGCGTTCGAGGTGCTGCGCATCGGCGACGTCGGCGGCCGGCACACGCCACTGGTGGGAGTGCCGTCGCGCTTCGGCTGGTACCACCCGGGCCCGTTGCTCTTCCTGGTGCTGGCGCCAGCCCAGCGCCTGCTCGGCGAGACCGGCGTGCTGGCGGGGACCGCTCTGGTGAACGCGGCGGCACTGGTCGGTGTCGCCGTCGTCGCTCGCCGGCGAGGCGGCACCGCGCTGCTGCTGTGGACCGGTCTCCTGGTCGCCGCCCTCGTGCACGCACTGGGACCCGGCCTCCTGCTGGACCCGTGGAATCCGTGGCTGGCCCTGCTGCCGTTCCTGCTCTTCGTCTTTCTGGCCTGGTCGGTGGCGTGCGGGGACCGACCTGCGTTGCCGTGGGCCGTGGGCGTCGGGTCGTTCGTGGTCCAGACCCACGTGGGCTACGGCCTGTTGGTGGTTGGTCTGCTCGCCGTCGTCCTCGTCGTCGCCCTCGCGCGGGACCGCGGCGGGCTCGGGCGCTGGCTCGCCCTTTCCGGCGTGGTCGTGCTGGCGTTGTGGTTGCCACCGCTGATCCAGCAGGCGGCGGGCCATCCGGGAAACCTGGGGGAGGTGGCCCGGTACTTCGTGCACCCGCCGCAGTACACGGCCCAGCAGGCTGCTGCCATCGACTCCGGGCCGGTCGTTGGCTGGAAGACGGGGTTCGGGATCATGGGCGAGCAGCTGACGCCGCCCGGACCCTGGGTGACCGGCCGCGAGACGGACAAGTTCGGCTTCGTCGCCTCGGAGGCGGTGTGGCCGGGGGTGCTGGTGATCCTCGGCGCCGTCGGCACCGGCGCGTTGGCGTGGTGGCGCGGCGCCCGTGACGCGGCGCGCCTCGCCGGCGTCGCCGTGGTCTTGGCTGTGCTCGGCGTCGTGGCCACGGCGAGGGTCAACGGGTTCGTCGCGCCCTACCTGGTCCGGTGGTGGTGGGTGGTGGCCCTGGTCCTGTGGCTGTCCATCGGGTGGTGCGTTGCCAGCGCGCTGGGCGTCGTCCCGGCTCGGCCGGGTGCGGACGGTCCCGCCCTGGGCCGCCGTGGGCTACGGCTGTTGGCGCCTGCCTCCGGCCTGGCTGCGGCGGCGGGCACCGCCGCGTTGGCGGTGGCGAGCGTCACCGCCGCACTGCCAGCACCGCTCCCGGTCGCACCGGCGTCGACGACGATCGCGCACCTCGCCCCGAGCACCGCCGCCGCCGTCGGTCGGGGCGGATCCGACCTCCTGCGCTGGATGGATCCGGAATCGCTGTCTGGCATCGGTCCTGGAATGTTCACCGCGCTCCGACTGGCGGGCGTCAACGTGGTGGCGCCCCCGGCACTGGCGAGCGGGGTCGGCTCGTGGCGCACGGCTCCACCCGCCAGCTTCCGCGGGGTGATCACCGGTCTGGGCCTGCCCGATCCGACGATCGCCTCCGAGGCGGCACAGCCGCCACCGGGCAGCCGGCTCGTGGCGAGCTACAACCCTCTTTCGCCCCAGCAGCGGCAGGAAGCGCTCACGCTGCAGCGACGAATCCGAGCGGCGATGGGCCCACGGGCGCCGCAGGACGCCCTCGTGGTGTCGCCGCATCCGTTCCCCCAGGAGCAGCTGGTGGCCGCCGGCGCTGACCGTGGCGACGTCGAGCGACTCGCCGACCTCCAGGCTCGAGGGAGCCCGTATCTCGTCTATTTCACTCCCGGTCAGGGCTGACCGCGCCGGTCAGCTGGACGGCGCAGGACGAGTGAGGACGATGTCGGCGTAGGTCGTGTGGCCGACGTAGCCGGGCATGCGCTCGACGCTCGGCGACGGTGGGTACAGCACGATCCCGACGCGCTCGCCACCCTTGGACAGCCGGATGGTGCCCACCTGGTTGGGC
>DASXYV010000150.1:0-3478 GCA_036502305.1 Acidimicrobiales bacterium | reverse complement strand
TGCCAGAAGTACAGGACACGATGGGGCTTCGCGGTGTGGAACCGGGAGCCATACACCACGTCGGCCTTGCCCTCGAGGAGCGGTCCCAACAAGGCTCCGTACTCGTCCGGGTCGTACTCGAGATCCGCGTCCTGGACGATGACGAACGGGCCGCGGGCCAGGGCGAAGCCACGCCGGAGCGCGGCGCCCTTGCCCTGGTTGACCGACCGCTCGACGATCACGAGCCTCGGGTCCGCGACCGCGCGCAGCGCCTCCAGCGTGCGGTCCGTCGAGCCGTCGTCCACGGCGATGAGCTCCCTGGTGTACGGAGAGGCGAGCACCCGCTGCGCGACCCGAGCCGCGGTCGCCTCCTCGTTGAAGCAGGCCATGACGACTGACAGGCATTCCTGCTCGTGCGTTGCGTCTGCGCTCACGACGAGACCTCCGTCGGGTCCCCGCTGTGGACGGCCGGCTCCAGCGCTGCGTCGCCGTCGCCCGCCGGCTCGCCTGCGGTGTCCGCAGCTCGGGAGGACCTCCGCAGCGACAGTAGGCCATCTGCGCCCACCGCCGCCAAGGCCACGATCGCGACCTCGCCGGGAGCGCGAAACCTCGTGCTCCCGTACGTCACGATGACGCCGATCGTGACGGCCCCGACCACGCTCACCAGCGGAAAGACGGGCACTCGTCGCCGGCGTAGGAGCACTCCCCCCGCCACGGCGCCGATCGCCAGCACGTAGTAGCTGAAGAGATGGATCTGGTTCACGGTGAGCTCGTAGCCGTCGATCGTGTCGATGTGGGTCTGGCCGAGGGGCTGGTAGAGCGCCCACGTCCGACCGACCCGCGCCGCCACGACCACCGGGACCCGACTGAGATGGTGCGTGATGTAGGTGGTGGCGACGTGCCTGTAGTACTGGTCGGCCACCGACTCGTCGCCGGGCGGTGGGTGCAGGGAGGCCCCGCAGTTGAAGAACCAGGATCCGACGGACTGGCCGTAGTACGTGTTGTCGCAGTTGGCGACGGTCAACGTCGGGTCGAACTGGGTGGACAGGTACACGGGATGCTCGAAGGTCACCGTGTTGCGGATGAGCCACGGGGCTATGGTGACAAGGGCGGCGAGCACCGACAGTCCGGCCAGGCCCAGGCGCCGGCCTACGCTGTGACCGCGCGCCAGGAGCGCGAGCGGAGCCGCGAGCAGCAGCACGAGGACGACCAGCTCGGACCGGCTCAACGCGGCAAGACCGCAGGCCACCCCCACCCCGATGGCCAGCATCGGACCGGGTCGGCTCCAGAAGTGGTAGGCGAGGAGCACGGCGACGGCGACCACAAGCATGGCGAGGGGCTCGGCCAGGATCTGGCCGTCGTGGATCCAGAACCCCGGGTAGAGGGCTCCCAGCACGGCGGCGATGATCCCGGCCCGGTCTCCGGCGACACGCCTGGCGACGAGGGCCACGACGACGACGGTCAGGACGCCGATGAGGCAGATGAGCACCTTGTGCGAGGTCAGGCTGCTCAGGCCGATCTTGTCTGCGGCGGCGAGCAGGATCGGGAGCAGCGGAGGATGATCGGCAGCAGCGACAGACTGATGGCCGTACACGTATTTGAAGGGCTCGATGAAACCCTTGCCCGCGGCCAGCAGAGAGGCCTGACGGTCGTAGTAGAAGGCGTCGCCCCACAGCGTGAAATGGGCCTTCACGACGAAGACGTAGCTGAGGCGGAGGGCGAGACCGCCCACGCACGCGACCCCCAACCAAATCCAGAAGGGCCTGGATCGGGCCTGCACGCCGGGCACGCTAGCAGTCGACCCTGTCACCGCAGTCGACCGTTCGTCCGGTCGGCTCGTTAGCATGATTGGGATGGCGTCCCAACCCGGCGGGTCTGGCGGGCCCGCCGCAACCGGCTGGCGGGGGGGTCCGGGCTCGCCACCTCCACCCACGACCCCGGTGGTCGACGCCGACATCGCGCCCTCCGGAGCCCAGGCCGGTCAGATGATGGGTGCCCTCCGCCGAGCAGGCCCGCTCGCCTTCGCCGGCGTGGCTGCGAACGCCGCCAATGTCATCGTCACGGTCACCATCGCCCACCTGCTCAGCTCGCGCGACTACGGGTCCCTGGGGCAGCTGCTGGTGCTCTTCCTCCTGCTCTCGATGCCAGGCTCGGCCCTGCTCGTGGCGGTCGTGCGCCGGGTCACGGCTTGGTCGATGGCTGGTCAGGCCGACCGGATCAAGCCCTGGGCGTCGAAGGTGCGGCGGTGGGGGCTGGTCGGCCTGGCGCTCCTCGCCGTGGTGGCCTGGCTGAGCCGTTCCTGGCTGGCCAGCGTGCTCTCGCTACCGAGCCCCGATGGGGTCGCCGAGTTCCTGATCGCCGGCGGGGCCTGGGGCCTCCTCTCGTTCGAACGGGGGCTGATCCAGGCTGATCGCAACTACACCGGGCTGGCCTGGAACCTGTGCGTCGAGGCGAGCGTGCGCACCTCGCTCACGGTGGTCCTCATCGCCGCCGGTCTCGGCGTCGAGGGGGCCGGTCTGGCCCTCATGGCGGCCATGGGTGCAGCCATCGGCCACGCCCGCTTGGCCGAGGTGCGCGCCCGTCCCCTTCGCCAGCCCCCAGCGGCCGAGCCAACAGAGCCGGAGCCCGATGCCGGGCCCCCGGTCCTGCCCGCCGAAGAGGCGGTCAGCCCGGGAGGCTGGCCCGATGGTGGCGCGGTCAGCCCGGGAGGCTGGCCCCATGGTGGCGACGAGGTCCGACCCGCCGCCTCGGTCACGACGATCCACGACGCCGGGGTCAGGGGCCGACACCTCGCCTTGGACCTCGTCGCCGCCCTGCTGGCCCTGTTCTTCCTGGCCTGCCTGCAGGGCCTCGACGTCGAGATCGTGGGCCGGGACGCGCCCGGCTCGGTGGGCTCGTACAACGCCATCTCGGTCGCCTCCAAGGCCGTGGTCTTCCTCGCCATCGTGCTCAGCGGTTACCTGCTGCCCGAGGCGGTCGTGCGATGGCGACGAGGGGGCCACGCCCTGCGCCAGCTGGGGGTGGCGCTCGCCCTGGTCGCCGCCCCCGTCGTCGTCCTCGTCATCCTGGCCGCCGCCGCCCCCGACGAGATGCTGCGCATCCTGTTCGGACCGGACAAGGTGGGAGCGGCTCCCGCGTTCGCCACCCTGGCCCTCGCCATGGGTTGCCTCGCCGCCAGCACGCTGTTCACCTACTACCTCCTGGGAACCGGACGCCGGTGGGTCCTTGTCGTCCTGGCGCTGGCGACCATCCTCACAGTCGTCCTCGTGAACGCCGCTCACGGGCACGCCCTGTCGACCGCCCGGGCCGAGCTGGCCTGTCAGGGCGTTCTGGCCCTCATCCTGGGCGCGGTGGTGGTGTCGGTTCCCCGGCGCATCCGATCCGGTAGCCTGACTCCTCCGTGACACGGCGGCCTGGCAGCGGGCACAGCCCGGTCGCGAGACGTTTGACGAGGAGCACGAGGCAGATGGATTTCGAGGCGGGCTCGGCCACGCCTGGA
>DASXYV010000149.1:0-2126 GCA_036502305.1 Acidimicrobiales bacterium | reverse complement strand
TTCCCGGTCAGCTCGTCCACCACCTCGAACAGCGCGTCCTGCGCCAGCCCCAGGGCTCCCATGTCCAGCCCGAGCGTCGCCTCGTGGGTCGTCAAGGGGTCGAGGTTCACCACCGTCAGCACGATGTCGCTTCGATCCTCGGTCTGCTTCGAGTAGGCGAGGATCCGCGTGTTGTTGCTGTGGTGGAACGTGAGGTTGCGGAGCCGCCAGAACGCCGGGTGACGGCGGCGGATCGAGTTGACCAAGCCGATCCATGGCGCCAGCGAGTCGGGCCGCGACCAGTCCCGCTGCTTGATCTCGTACTTCTCCGAGTGGCTGTACTCCTCGTTGGCGTCGGACGCGGGCTCGTTCTCGAACAGCTCGTAGCCGCTGTAGATGCCGTAGGACGGGACCAGGGTGGCCGCCAGCACCAGCCGCAGCTTGAAGGCTGACGGCGGGCCCCGACGGAGCGGGCCGGCGAGGATGTCGGGCGTGTTGGGCCAGAAGCTGGGCCTCATGTAATCGGCGACGGGGCCGGCCGTGAGCTCCTGGAGGTACTCGGTGATCTCCCAGGCCTCGTTCCGCCACGTGAAGTAGGTGTAGCTCTGCGAGAACCCGACCTCGGCCAGCTTGGCCATGACCTTGGGCCGGGTAAAGGCCTCGGCGAGAAAGATCACGTCGGGGTGGCCGGACTTCACCGTCGGGATCAGCCATTCCCACAGCGCCATCGGTTTGGTGTGCGGGTTGTCGACCCGGAAGATCCGTATCCCCACCTCGATCCAGTGCTCGACGATGCCCCGGCAGGCCTCCCACAGGGCCCAGCGGTCGGCCTCCGACGAGGGCCAGAAGTTGATGGGATAGATGTCCTGGTATTTCTTCGGCGGGTTCTCGGCATAGGCGATCGACCCGTCGGGTCGGTGGTGGAACCACTCCGGGTGGTCACTGACCCACGGGTGATCTGGTGAGCACTGGAGCGCGTAGTCCAGGGCGATCTCGATCCCGAGCTCCCCGGCACGAGCCATGAGCTTCTGGAGGTCGGCGACAGTGCCCAGCTCGGGCGCCACGGCGGTGTGACCTCCCTCGGGCCCGCCGATGGCCCAGGGGCTCCCGGGATCGCCCGGACGCGCCTCCAGGGTGTTGTCGGCGCCCTTGCGGCTCGTGGTCCCGATCGGGTGGATCGGCGGCAGGTAGACGACGTCGAAGCCCATCTCGGCCACGGCATCCAGACGCTTCACCGCTCCGGCGAGGCCGCCTTCGGAACGGGGGAACAGCTCGTACCAGGCTCCGACCAATGCCCGCGGGCGGTCGACCCAGAGGGAAATGGCGGCGGAACGCGTCCGATCCGGCGAGTCGCCGGGCCCGGCCAGCAGCTCGGTCACCTGGGCGTCGAAGGCGGGGCCAAGTCTTCGCTCGAGCGGCGCCTTCGCCTCGCGCAGGGCGTCGGCGGCGTCGCGCAGCACGCCAGCCGGGTCCCGCAACGTGGTCCGGTCCCCTGGATCGACCCGCTCGGCCTGCCCTTCCAGTAGACGGGCCCCCTCCTCGAGCTCAACGGAGAGCTCGTCACCTGCGTCGCGCTTCACCGACACCCGGTGCCGCCACGTGGCCAGGCGGTCGGTCCAGGCCTCGACCACCAGGTCATGGAGGCCGACGACGCTCGGCTCGAGGATGCCCTGCCAGCGGTCGTTGCCCAGCTCTCGCATCGGGACGACGGACCAGTCCGGCGCGCCGCTCGCCCGTGCGACCTGGGCTGTCGGTCGCCAGCACACCCGCGCCGCCAGGATGTCGTGACCGTCTCTGAAGATGTCGGCACCGACACGGAGCGCCTCCCCGATGACCGCCTTGGCCGGGTACACGCCAGTGGGGGTGCGCGGGCGAATGTCGTCGATGACGATTCGGCCGATCACGTGTTCAGCCTTACCGCCGGGAGGCGGGGAGCCAAACCGGCCGGTGGTCGGCGGGGGCCATCGGGGCCCGGCCCGGATCGCATCGAGGCTTCGCTAGCCTGCTCCGGGATGAGGGCGCTCCGGAGCTTCACCGTGCGCGTCAGGCTGCCCGACGCGCTGACGCCGCTCCACCAGCTTGCGACCAACCTGAGGTGGTCGTGGGACGAGCGCACGAGGGACCTGTTTCGCTGGGCCGATCCACAG
>DASXYV010000148.1:0-2158 GCA_036502305.1 Acidimicrobiales bacterium | reverse complement strand
CGAGGTGCACAGGGTGACCGTCGCCCGGCAGGTGCTCAAGGGCTACAAGCCCGTCGACGTGCCGACCGAGCACGTGCCCACCCGGCGGGAGGACGCGACCCGCCGGTTCGCCAAGTACCTCGACCGGGCGACCGCCGACCTGTAGCACGCAGCCCGCCGGTGAGGGTCAGACGCCGGGTCCTGGTATCCGGAAGAGTGCAGGCGGTGTTCTTTCGCGACGACTGTCGGCGCGAGGCGATCGGTGCCGGCGTGGACGGCTGGGTGCGCAACCGGCCCGACGGGCGGGTGGAGGCGGTGTTCGAGGGCGAGCCGGACGCGGTCCAACAGCTCGTCTCATGGTGCCGCAAAGGCCCCCCGTCGGCGCGGGTCACGGGGATCGAGGTCTTCGAGGAGGAGCCCGGCCAGGAGGCGGGCTTTCGTGTCCTCTGATCGAAGAGCGCCTGCAAGGATCGGCGAGACCCGACGGTAGCCTGTCGGCCATGTCCCTCCTCGATGATGACGCCATCTCGGCCGCGCTGACCGGCCTGCAGTGGGACCGTCAGGGTGACGAGCTGGTGAAGGTGCACAAGAGCCGCGACTTCGCCGCCGCCATGGTGTTCGTCAACGCCGTGGCCGAGCGAGCCGAGGCGGCCAACCATCACCCGGACATCGACATCCGCTGGAACACGGTGACCCTTCGGCTGTCGACCCATTCCGCGGGCGGCCTGACCCAGGGCGACCTCGACATGGCGCGGGAGATCGACGGCTTGGCGGCTGCCGGGTAGCCGTTGCGCTTCACTCCCGCCAGCCAGCTCGCCGAACGGCCGCACGTGATCGCCGACGGCGCCGCCCTGCCGAGCACCGTGCTCACCCTGTCCCACTGGCCCGCGAGCCCGACGCCGGCCGCCCTGGCCGAGGACACCTCGGCGCGCATTGCCTTCCGCTACCTGGACACCGTCGGGGACTGGCCGGCCCCTGAGGCGGTCTCCAACGACCACTTCGACCAGGACGGGCTGGTCTCGGTCTACGCCCTCGTGTCGCCGGACGAGGCCCTCGCCCGTCGGGCCGTCCTGGAGGACGTCGCCGCTGCCGGCGACTTCGCCACGTTCGCGGATCGCGACGCAGCGCGGGTCAGCTTCGCCCTGGCGGCCCTGGCCGATCCCGAGCGATCGCCCTTGGGTGCGGGCCTGTTCGAGGCGCCCTACACGGAGCGGTGCGCCGGACTCTACGAGGAGCTGCTGGGACGGCTGGCCGAGCTGGTCGATCGCGTCGAGGCCCACCGCCCGCTCTGGGAGGAGGAGGACGCTGCGCTCACCGCCGCGGAGGGCGCGCTGGCCGCCGGCAACGTCACCGTCGACGAGGTCCCCGACCTCGATCTGGCCGTGGTGAGCCTGCCCGCCGGCCAGCCGCCCGCCCTGGCCACCCGGTTCAGCGCCCGCCACGACGCCGCCTGCCATCCGGCGGCGATCAACAACGCGACGAGCGCGCTGCGCATCCTCCTTCTCCAGGGTCGCCGCTACGAGCTCGTGTTCCGGTACGAGTCGTGGGTGAAGTACGTCTCCCGCCGCCCCCTGCCGCGAGTCGATCTCGGTCCATTGGCCGACCAGCTCCAGAGCGAGGAGCGAAATGGAGCACGTTGGTCCTTCGACGGGGTCGCCGCCCTCGTGCCCTCCCTGCGCCTGGCCGAGGGCGCCGAGAGTGACATCGGTCCGACGCGCCTGCGGGCGATGGTGGAGCGCTATCTGGCCACGGCCGCTCCGGCGTGGGACCCCTACGCCTCCCGGCCCGGCTGAGGGTGACGGAGCTCGACGCCATGCCCACGCCTCTCGTCGCCATTCCCGCCGTGCACCTCGCCGCCGGGCGGGTATCGGGATGGACCGACGCCAGTCACGCCGTTCCCGACAAGTACGTGGCCGCCCTGTCCCGAGCGGGCGCCCGCCCCGTTGTGCTGGCGGCTCCGGACCGGTCGCCAGCGTCGGAGATCCTGGCTCCCTTCGACGGTCTCGTCCTCATCGGCGGCGGAGACGTCGAGGCCCACCGCTACGGGCGCCAGCCCCATCCCGCCGAGTACCTCGAGCCCGCCCGTGACGAGCTCGAGCTGTCCCTGGCCGAGGAGGCGATGCGCACCGGGCTGCCCACGCTGGCCATCTGCCGCGGGGTCCAGGTCCTCAACGTGGCC
>DASXYV010000147.1:0-9454 GCA_036502305.1 Acidimicrobiales bacterium | reverse complement strand
TCCTTGCAGGTCCCGATCACCACGGTCCCGATCACCACGGTCCCGGTCCCGATCCCGATCGCGATCACGGCCGCGGCGCCGGCGACTTCGGCGGTTGCCTGGCTCGGCCGCAGACTCCTGGTGGCCGGAGGCGTTGGCGGTGCCCGCCTGGCCACCCCGGCCGTTGGCGCTACCGCGCTGGTTCCGCGGTGCTCCGCCCCCCGGACCCCGCTGGCCCCTTGCGTCACCGTCTCCGGCGGCGGGGTCGGTGCCCCTCTCAGGGGGGCGACCGGCGTCGGTCACCTGATCGCCTCCACCACCGCTCTCGGCCGGTGCGGCGGCATCGTCGGAGCCTGTGCCTGTGGCCACCTCTCCGGTCTGGTCTCCGGTCTGGGCGGTCTCCCCGCTCTCGCCGGCGCCGATGGCCACCACCGCGGCCTCTCGTTGGGCCGAGGCGTCCTCCGGGCTGCCCCCGTCGGCACCGGCCCCGTCGGCCTGCGTCCCGTCGGCATCGGTCGTCTCGACGGCGACCTCGTCGCTGACCTCGACCGCGTCGCTGGCCGTGTCGCCTGACCGGCCGTTGGCGCCCTGACCTCGAGACTTCGTGGACCTGGCCGGGCTCCGCCCCGTCTGATTGGGCCCCGTCTGATTGGGCCCCGTCCGACTGGGCCCCGTCCGACTGGCTGCGCGGCCGTCAGCCTGCGCTCCGTCGCCAGCGACGCCATCGCTACCCGTGGCCACCTCGACACCGGTGGCGCGCAGGATCTGGTCGATGATGTCGGCCTTCTTGGCTCGGGAACCAGGCTTCAACGACATCGCCTCGGCGATCGCGTGGAGCTCGTCGCGTTCCTTGCGCTCCAGGACCGAGCGCTCGAGCTGTTGCTCTCCACTCATCGAGCACCTCGCTTGTTTGTGCAGTGATGGTTGTGGACGGGGGGGCCTGCGGGTTCCTGCCACGGTCCGGTAACGCACCGCGCCAGCTGGTTCGCCATTGCCCGGTGAGAACGGAAGGGCAGGAGATTTCCCGAGGAGAATGGAGACCTCGAAACAACCTCGCTTACAGAAGGTTTTCCCCCTGTCGCAGCCTCCCAGGCGTCCATCTCCGAGAACGCCTGGAGGTGGCGCCGCATTCCGAAGCAGCAACCGACAGTGCCGAGAGCATAGCCGCGATCCGACCACCGGGCAACATACCCACCGCCCCTGGCCTGGGGCGGAGCACCGCCGCGGGCGCTAAAGACCCAGCTCGACGAGCACCGCGGCAAGGTCGGCGTCGACGGGCGTGGGCACGGTGATCTGGCTGATGGCGATGTCGGGGTCCTTGAGGCCGTGCCCGGTCAGGACGCAGACGACAGTCGACCCCGATGGGACGCCGGTCTGCAGGAGACCGGCGACCGCGGCCGCCGACGCCGGCTCGCAGAACACCGATTCGCCTGCGGCCAGGAACCGGTAGGCCTCGAGGATCTGTTCGTCGGTCACGGCATGGATCCCGCCACCGGACTCCGACGCCGCCGCCGTGGCCGAGTACCACGAGGCCGGCTTGCCGATCCGGATGGCGGTCGCCACGGTCTCCGGGAGCTCGATGGGGTGCCCCTCGACGATCGGCGCCGCGCCCGCAGCCTGGAACCCGAGCATGCGGGGCACGCGGGTCGATCGACCGGCGGCACGGTACTCGCAGTAGCCCTTCCAGTACGCCGTGATGTTCCCCGCGTTTCCCACCGGGATGCAGTGCACGTCGGGGGCGTCGCCCAGCGCGTCGATGACCTCGAAGGCGGCTGTCTTCTGGCCCTCGATCCGGTGCTGATTGACCGAGTTGACGACGACGACCGGCGCCCGCTCGCCGAGCTGGCGCACGATCGAGAGTGCCTCGTCGAAGTTGGCGGGCACCTGGAGGACCCTGGCCCCGTGAACGAGGGCCTGAGCCAGCTTGCCCAGTGCGATGTGGCCTTCAGGGATCAGCACCGCGCACGTGAGGCCGGCGCGCGCAGCGTAGGCCGCCGCCGATGCCGAGGTGTTGCCGGTCGACGCGCACACGACCGCCTTGGCTCCCGACTCCACGGCCTTGGAGATCGCCACCGTCATGCCGCGGTCCTTGAAGGACCCCGTCGGGTTGGCTCCCTCCACCTTGAGGAGCACACGCGCGCCGACCCGTTCAGACAGACGCGGTGCGGGCAGGAGCGGCGTGCCGCCCTCGGCCAACGTCACCACGGGCGTGGCGACCGTCACGGGCAGGAAGTCGCGGTACTCCTCGATCACTCCCCGCCAGCCGGGCGCAGATGGCCCTCGGTCTGTTTGGCGCATCTACTCCGCCCCCACCTCCGCTCCAACGACCCGGAGCAGGCCGCGGACCCGCTCGACGGCATCGAGTCGGGCGAGCCCGTCGAGCGTCGCCTGCACGTCGCGCTCCACGGCCGAGTGTGTGATGAACACGAGGCGGGCCTCGTCGCCGAGGCCGACCTGCTCCATCGAGCGGATCGAGACCCGGTGCTCACCGAACACCGCCGCCACCGTGGCGAGCACACCGGGACGATCCAGCACGTCGATGCTGATGTAGTACTGGGCGCGAAGCTCGTCGATGGGGTGCACGTGCGCCCGCGACCGCACGGCCACGCGCCCGCCGCCGCCCGCGCGCAGGTTGTGAGCGGCGTCGATGAGATCGCCGAGCACCGCGCTCGCCGTCGGCCGACCGCCGGCGCCGCGGCCGTAGAGCATGAGCTCGCCGACGGCTTCTCCCTCGATGAACACGGCGTTGAACGAGTCGCGTACCGACGCGAGGGGGTGCGTGCGCGGAACCATCGCCGGATGGACCCGGACGGCGATGGACGGCAGGCCATCGGTCGATCGACCGTTGCCGCCCACGCGGGCCTCGTCCACCCGCTCGGCCACGGCCAGGAGCTTGATCTCGTAGCCGAGCTGGCCGGCGAACGCGATGTCCGGGGGGCTGACGGCGGTGATTCCCTCCCGGTACACGTCGCCAGTGACCACGTCCTGGCCGAAGGCGATGCTGGCCAGGATGGCCGCCTTGGCGCTGGCGTCGTGGCCCTCCACGTCGGCGGTGGGGTCGCTCTCGGCGTAGCCGAGGCTCTGGGCCTCCGCGAGTGCCTCCGCGTAGTCGACGCCGTCCTCGCTCATGCGAGTGAGGATGTAGTTGGTCGTGCCGTTGACGATGCCCATGACCCGCTGGATGCGCTCACCCGCCAGTGACTCCCGCAGCGGGCGGATCAGGGGAATGGCTCCTGCGACGGACGCCTCGTACAACAGGTCGAGGCCGACGGCGGCCGCCACCTCCGACAGCTCGCCCCCCGCGGTGGCGAGCAGCTCCTTGTTGGCCGTGACGACCGGCTTGCCGGCCTTGAGGGCCTCGATGATCAGGCTCCCGGCGGGCTCGATCCCTCCGATCAGCTCCACCACCACGTCAATGTCGGGATCGTTCACCAGCGCGGCGGCGTCCAGGGTCAGACGATCGGCGCTCAGCTCCGGCGGTCTGGGCTTGTCCAGGCTGCGTACCGCCACCCGCTCTACCTGCAGGCGAACGCCGGTGCTGGAGGTGATGGCATCCGACTCCGTGGCGAGCAGCTGGACCAGCGCACCGCCGACGTTGCCGCACCCGAGCACGCCGACCCTCACCGGCGTCGTTGTCATGAACGCCACGCTACCTCCCGGACCTGGTCCTATCCGCGGTGGGGCCGGGGCCGGGAGCTCAGACGTCGAGCCGGGTGAGGTCGGCGCAGGTCTCCCGGCGGACCACCACCCGGGCCTGCCCGTCGGCCACGAACACCACCGGCGGGCGGGGCACCTTGTTGTAGTTGGACGCCATGGAATGCCCATAGGCGCCGGTGACGGGCGTGGCCAGCAGGTCACCGACCGTGAGATCGGCCGGGACCCGGGCGTCCCGCACGATGATGTCTCCCGACTCGCAATGCTTGCCGACGAGCGTGACGGTGCGGGACCGCTCGACCGTCGTGGCGCGGGGCAGAAAGGCCTCGTACCCGCTGCCGTACAGGACGGGCCTCGGGTTGTCGCTCATGCCGCCGTCCACCGAGACGTAGGTGCGCAGACCGGGCAGCGCCTTGATCGTGCCCACGCGGTACACGGTGAGGGCCGCACCGGCGACCACGGCCCGGCCGGGCTCGGCGGTGATCCGGGTGCTCGGGGGGATGCCGAAGCGATCGCAGGCGGCTCTTACGGCGGCGGCCCATTCGGTGATGCTCGGTGCCGATTCGCCCTCGACGTAGGCAACACCCAGTCCACCACCCACGCAGAGCTCCGGGAGCCCGAGGGGGATGAAGAAGCCGGCCAGCACCTCGACCGCCTTCACGAACGAGTCGACCACGAACACCTGGCTCCCGATGTGGGCATGGATACCGACCAGCTCAACTCCACTCGACGCCCGGAGGCGCTGCACGGCCTCGGTGGCGGCGCCGGAGCTCAACCCGAAGCCGAACTTCGAGTCGTCCTGACCGGTCCTCACGTACTCGTGGGTGTGCGCCTCCACACCTGGGGTGATCCTCGCCAGCACGGCAGGCCGGCGATCGGCAGCGATCCGCTGGAGGCGGTCGATCTCGTCGAAGGAGTCGACCACGATGCGGCCCACGCCAACCTCGACTGCGTACGCCAGCTCGTCCTCGGACTTGTTGTTCCCGTGGAGGACGAGGCGACCGGCCGGCACCCCGGCCGCCAGCGCGACATACAGCTCACCGCCGGTGGCCACGTCGAGCCACATGCCCTCCTCGTGAGCGAGCGCGGCCATGGCCTTGCAGAGAAAGGCCTTGCTGGCGTAGGCGACCCCATCGCCCCACGCCGCCACCGCCTCCCGGCAGCGCGCTCGCAGGTGGGCCTCGTCGTAGACGAACAGCGGAGTGCCCACCTGCTCGGCCAGGTCGATCACGTCGACGCCACCCACGGAGAGCCGACCCTCGGCGGACACCGACGAGGTGTCGGGCAACAGCCGCCGGCTCACGGCAGGGCTCGGGGTGCCAGCCTGCGAGGAGGTCACATCGAGTCTGGCGCGCTGACGCCCAGCAGGCCGAGGCCGACGGCGAGCCCGATGCGCGCACCCTCCACCAGCCACAGGCGGGCCTGGGTGAGGTCCTCGCTGATTCCCTGTCCCATCACGTAGCAGTCGTGATAGAAGCCGTGGAAGTCCCCGGCCAGCTGCCGAACCCAGGTGGTGACCTTGTGGGGCGCCCGGTCGCGGCAGGCGGTGAGCACCACGTCGGGAAGCTCGCTGAGCGCCCGCAGCAGCGCCAGCTCGCGCTGGTGCGTGAGCAGGCCCAGGTCCACTCGATCGAGAGGCTGCCGCTCGATCCCCCGCTCGCGCCTGACCCGGTCGATCGAGGCGATCCGAGCGTGGGCGTACTGCACGTAGTACACCGGGTTCTCCATCGACTGACGTCGGATGAGCTCGAGGTCAAGGGTCGTGGCCTGGTCGATGGACGTCATCAGGCTGAGCAGGCGGGTGGCGTCGGGACCGATGTCGGCGACCAGGGAGTCCAGGCTCACGAAGTTCCCCGAGCGCTTCGACATCTTGCCGTCGGCGAGGGACACCATCTGGCCGAGCTCCACCTCGAGGCGACCGTCTTCGACGCCGAGCGCCCGCGCCCCGGCCAACAGGCTCGCCACCTGACCGTGGTGGTCTGCCCCGAAGATGTCGATCACCCGGTCGTATCCCCGGACGAGGAACTTGTCCCGGTGGTAGGCGAGGTCGCCGGCGAGGTAGGTGAACTCGCCGTCGGACTTGACCAGGACCCGGTCGCGGCTGTCACCCACGGCCGTGCTGCGCAGCCAGGTGGCCCCATCCGCGTCGTAGACCAGGCCCCGCTCGGCCAAGACGGCGATCGTCTCCTCGACAGCGCCGCTCTCCTCGATCGACGCCTGGCTGTACCAGTCGTCGAACACGATGCCCAGCCCCTCGAGCGTGACCCGGATGTTGTCGAGGATGCGCGCCGCGGCCCACCTGCCGGCCCCGACGACGTCGTCATCGGGGCCGTCGAAGGCGTGGGCGAGCTCGGCCACGTACTCGCCCTGGTAGCCCTCCTCGGGCACGACATCCCCGCGCCGCCGGGCGAGCAGGCTCTCGCCCAGCCGCCGGATCTGGCCTCCGGTGTCGTTGACGTAGTACTCGCGGCTCACTGACCAGCCGCAGCGGGCGAGGATGCGGCCCAGGGCGTCGCCGTAAGAGCACAGCCAGCCGTTGCCGACGTGCAGGGGGCCGGTGGGATTGGCGGAGACGAACTCGAGCTGGACCCGCTCTCCCTTCCCGGTGTCGTGGCGGGCGTAGTCATCGGCGCCCTCCCGGACGACCTGACTGAGGGCCTCGTAGAGCCAGGACTGGCGCAGACGGAAGTTGAGGAAGCCGGGCCCCGCCACCTCGACCGCGGCGACGTGCGGAGGCGGGTTGGCGGTGAGCCGCTCGGCGAGGGCCGTCGCCAGCTCGCGCGGGGAGCGTCCCGCGGCCTTGGCGGAGGTCAGGGCGACGTTCGAGGACCAGTCGCCGTGCTCGGGGCGAGCCGGCCGCTCGAGGGCGACCACCGTGGGGAGAGGCTCCACCTCGAGATCGGCCAGGGCGGCAAGGACGGAGTCGGCCAGCACGTCACGGACACTCACGACCGCTGCTTGGTGATCAGGGCCGCGACGCGATCGAGGAGGTCGAGGGGGTCGAAGGGCTTGGTGATGTAGTCCTCCGCCCCGGTCGACTGACCGGCCCTGATATCGGACTCCTGTGCCTTGGCCGAGAGGAGGATGACAGGGATGTCAGCTGTGGCCGGATCGGCCTTCAGCGCCGAGGCCACCTCGAGGCCGTTCATCTTCGGCATCATGATGTCCAAAACCACCACGTCAGGGAGGTCGGCCCGGGCCCGCTCGAGCCCCTCGAGCCCGTCTACCGCCTCGACGACGGTATAGCCCTCCATCTCGAAGTTGACTTGCAGCAGCGTCTGGATCACGGGGTCATCGTCGACGACGAGTACCGTGGTATCAGGCATCAGGGGAATACTAGGGGCCCAGCCAGGGCCGACTACCAACCCGGTACAGTTTCGGGTCAGCGCCCTCGTAGCTCAGGGGATAGAGCGCCGGCCTCCGGAGCCGGGTGCGCAGGTTCGAATCCTGCCGGGGGCACGAACTGCGGGGCACGCACTGCGGGGCCCTCACTGCAGGGGTTGCAACGAATAACGAATGTCGGGATCGCAGTGTTCGCCGAAAGATCACCGACCATTCACCCCGCGCAGGAAGGACCCGATCCGCCAACCCGGAACCTCTGTGCGTGACACGAGGACGAGTGCGGCGGACTTCCCTGGTCGCCCTGGTTTGCATCGCGGTGGGGACCTCCGGCGGCGTCGCCCTGGCGGCCGACAACGCCGCCACGAAGGGTCGGATCGGACCTGCATCCGGGATCACACCGGGCGGACGGCAGCTGACGCCGGCCGGACGCATGACGGTCCTGGGTGACTTCCCGACGGGGGGCGCCCTGTCGCCCGACGGCCGCTTCTACTGGGCCGTCGACTCTGGTCACGGGCGCGACGACGTCCAGATCGTCGACGTCGGGGCCGGCAAGCTGCGTCAGCTGCTCCCGCTGCCCGGCGCCTACGGCGGCATCGCCTACGCGCCCGACGGGCGGACCGTCTATGTCTCCGGCGAGCCGGTGGGCAACAGCCACCCCGCCGGTCCCACCACTGCGAGCACCGGCGACGCCATCCACGTGTTCACCGTCGACCCCCGCAGCGGGCGCGCCACCGAGCGCGCGCCGATCACGCTGCCTCCGACGAGCGGCGGCACGGCCCAGAAGGAGGGAGCGAACCCGGCGTCGCTGATCGTCCAGCCGCCGGGCCCCGGTCCGTCGTCGGGCCTGGGGTGGCCCATCGGTCTGGCCGTCACCCCGGATCAGCGGATGCTCGCCGTGGCTCTCAACCAGGCGGACCAGGTGGCGGTCGTCGACCTGGCGACCCGAGCGGTTCATCTCGTCAAGGTGGGTGCGTACCCGTACGGCGTCGCTGTCGACGGCCACACTGCGTATGTGTCGAACGAGTACGACGGCACGGTCTCGGTCGTCGATCTCGACACCGACAGCGTGGCCCGGACGATCACGGTCGGTACCCAGAACTCCCACCCCGAGGGCCTCGCCCTCGACCGCGCCCACCATCAGCTGTTCGTCGCCGTGACCAACCGTGATCTGGTTGCTGACATCGACACTGTCACGAGCACCGTCCGCGACGTGTCCGTGGGACGCAGCGCCGGGGTGGGCACCGCGCCCGTGGCCCTCCGTGTGGCCCCCGACGGGCGGACTCTGTACGTCGCCGACGCCGGCGAAGACGCAGTTGCGGTGATCGCGCTCGCCGACCGGGCGGGGGGCGCCCGAGCGCTCACGGTGGTCGGACGCGTTCCCACCGCCTTCTATCCGACCGATGTGGCGGTGACACCGGACGGCGGTCGCCTCGTCTGGCTCGCCGGAAAGGGACTGGGCGCCGGGCCCAACCCCCTTTACGGCCAGAGCTTCGCGGCCAGCGAGAAGGCGCCTTACGGCCAGTACGTGGTCGACATGCTGATCGGTCGCCTCGGTGTGCTCTCCACCCCGAGCGATGCCGACGCGGCGCGCATGTCCCATCGGGTCGACCAGGAGATCCGACCCACCGACCTCGGCCCCGGCCCGGCCAACACACCGATCAACGCCCCCGGCGGTGGACCGAGCCGGCAGATCAAGCACGTGTTCTACGTCGTCAAGGAGAACCGCACCTACGACCAGGTCTTCGGCAGCGATGCCCGCGGCGACGGCAGTCGCGCCCTCGAGCTGTTCGACGACAACGGCGTGACCGGGCCGGCTTCGGGCGTCACACCGAACGCACACAGCCTGACGCGGATGTTCCCGCTGCTCGACCATGTCTACGCAGACAGCGAGGTCTCGGTTGACGGACACATCATCACCTCCGGTGCGTACGCCACCGACTTCGTCCAGAAGGCCCTGCACGCCAACTACGCCAACCGGGGCCGGGTCGCCAACTTCGGCCAGGCTCCCGAGACCTTCCCCCCGAACGACTTCATCTTCGACCAGGCCGTGCGCCAAGGCGTGCCGTTCCGCAACTACGGCGAGTACAGCGCCGGCGTGCTGCCGAGCAGCGACGACGGGCGCCCGACCTACCGGGCGTCGCAGGCCAACCTGGCGCTCGGGTATCCGGTCTTCTTCGGGTGCGACGGCATCGGCACGACCCCGAACGGGCTCGACAACGCGGCCCTGTGCGACACCGACTCGGGAACGCTCGGCCCGCAGGGCGCGCTCGGCGTGGCCACGAGCCGCTTGGACTTCTTCCAGCAGCAGTTCAACGCCCAGGTGGCGACGGGCACGGTCCCGGCGCTCAACTACATCACCCTGCCCAACGACCACACCAACGGCGTGCGCAAGAACTACCCGACGCCGAGGGCCATGGTGGCGGACAACGACCTGGGGCTGGGCCAGCTCGTCGACCTCGTCAGCCACTCGCCGATCTGG
>DASXYV010000146.1:0-3786 GCA_036502305.1 Acidimicrobiales bacterium | reverse complement strand
GTAGGCCTGGGACTGACTCGTCAAATGTGATAGCCCGCAGTCACATTGTGACGCCCCGAACTCACGCCTTAGAGGTGAACCCGAGCCCGCCACTAAGGAGAGGTCCCATGCCAAGAACATCCAAAGCCGAAGCCGAACTCGCCTCAGAGAACCCGGTGCTTACTGCCCGGCGCAGCGAACTCGACCACTTCACCGTTGAGTTCACGGACTTCCACATCGACGCCGACGGCACCCCCGCCTTCATGGGTCTCCCCGACGACCGCTGCCAGTGCACCCACTGGGGCTACGTCGTCGCTGGCGAATTCACCCTCCGCTACGCCGACGGTGATGAGACCTACAAAGAGGGCGACGCCTACCTCGCCCGACCCGGCCACGTGCCCGTGGTCACTACCGGCACGCAACTCGTCGAGTTCAGTCCGACCGAGCAGCTGGCCAAGACCATCGCGGTGCTGGAAGCGAACATGGCGGCCATGGGGGAACAGTCATGACCTCCATCTCCCACGAGCCGCTGGCCCGAGAGTTGGCCGCCAAGTTCATCGAGTTCCTCGAGACCGGGTCGCCGCCGGAGGGACTGTTCACGTCTGACGGGTTCTGCGACTTCACCATGCCCCAATGGCGCCTCCAGGCCCAGGGGCTCGAGGATCTGGTCGGTCTGCGCAAGGCCGGTCACCCCGGCCCGAGCCGTGTGCCCCGGTCACGCTTCGATGCCACCACGACCGGCTTCGTCTTGGAGGTGGAAGAGGAATGGGAGGACGGCGGCGAGTCGTGGTACTGCCGGGAGCTGTTTCGGGCGGACATCGCAGACGGCGCCATCTCTGACCTCTCGGTGTATTGCACAGGAGACTGGGATCGAGCCCGGGTGGCCGAGCACAGGGCAGCCGTTCAGCTTCTTCGCCCCTAGCCGGAACCTGCATCGGCTCTACCATGCAGACTATGACCGCGGCCGAGCTGCTAGCCAAGGCCGATCAGGCGCGAGCAGCCGGCGAGGTCGACATCATGAGAGCAGCGATCGTTAGCGCGTTCGAGGCCGCCCGATCCGCCGGCGACGTCGAGTCGATGGCTCAGGCAGCCTTGGCCATGCCCACCAGTCAACGCTTCGGAGTCCACCCCGGCCAGCTCCCCGCCCTGTTGCACGAGGCGTACCAGGCGGTGGACAGCGAGCCCGTCAAGTGCCGCCTGGCCGCTGCCCTGGCCCGATCCTGGGTCTACGGTGGCGATACCTCCCGGGCCGCGCAATTTGCCGAGGAAGCCCAGTGCCTGGCCGAGCAGATCGACACGGCGGCGGCAAAGGCGGATGCCCTCGACGCTGCCCTCCTGGCCCGCTGGGGACCGGACGATCTGAGCGAGCGGCTCAGCTTGGCCGCCCAACTCGACGACGTCGCCGCCCACCTGAATGATCCCTCTGCACGCATGTCGGCCCATCTCTGGCGGCTCACCACCGCCTGGGAAAGCCTCGACGTGGTCGCCATCCAGCGGCAGTTGCGGGCCCTCGACCTCGTCGCCGAGGAGACCGGCTCCGCCCGGGAGGCGTTCTTTGCGGTCTCCCGGAAAGCGATGCACGCCCTGGCCACCTTCGATCTGGCCGAGGCAGACGCCCTCATGGACCAGAACAGGATCCTGGGTGCGGAATTGGGCGAGCCGGATGCACAGGCTATCGAGCACTCGCTCGGGTCCATGCGGGCCCTGGTGGCCGACGACCTGGTAGCCCTGGCCGAGGAGGCCGCGGCCTACGACCAGTTCGGAGCGGCCGAGGGTATCCCCTCGATCGTTGCCGAAGCGGCGGTGCTGTGGCTGGCTGCCGGTCACCCTGACCGGGCGGCTCAGCTGGTCACGCAGCTGATGGGCATGGGGATCGCCGGCATAGCCAAGGACGTCGACTTCCTCCTCGAGGTCACGAGCATCGCCCACGTCGCATCCGCGCTGGGAATGACCGACCTGGCCCGCGAGGTGGCGGGAGCTCTCGAGCCGTACGCCGGGCGAGGGGTGATCAACGCCGGCGCCGTCACCTTCCATGGAGTGGTCGACGACTACATCTACCAAGCCCGTAAGGCACTGGGCGAGGACGAGGCCGAACGCTGGCGCCACGCCGCCCAGATCTCCTACCGGCGGATCGGAGCCACCTGGTGGGAGCGACGGTTAGGTGGTCAATGGTCGACGAAAGCGGCCGCCCGAGCACCCCGGCGCCTGCAGTTGGCGCGAAGCGACAACGGCCGGTGGTCGGTCGGCGACGAGGGATCCACATTCACCCTTCCCGACCTGAAGGGTCTGCACTACCTCTGTCACCTTATTGAGCGCCCGGGCACGTCGATCGACGTACTGACACTTGCCGCCGCGGTCGCCGGCCATAGCGATGCCATCATTCATGAGGCCGAGTCCGGCAAGGTGGCCGACGCCGAAGCGATCGCGTCTTACCGCCGCCGGTTGCAGGACCTGGATGTCGGGCTCGATGCCGCGGACGATCGCGGCGACCAAGCGGCGGCTCTCCGACTGAGCGCCGAGCGAGACGCGCTGCTGGCCGAGCTGCGGTCCGCGACCGGCCTTGGCGGACGACCCCGCCGGCTTGGCGGGTCGTCTGAACGGGCCCGTGTAGCGGTGCGTAAGGCCGTCTCCTCCGCTCTCGCCCAGATCGAACAGAACGACCCTGCCGTATGTCGAATACTGCGCAACTCGATCCACACAGGCACGACCTGCCGGTACGAGCCAGACCCTGATCAGCCGGTGGCCTGGGTGTTGGGGTGACCTGCTTCTTCTTTGGGATCGGGTTTCAAACGTGGACACCCTAAAAACCCGCTCTGATCTGCGGTGTTGGCCCCCCAAACCCGGTGGAGGTGATCGGACTCGAACCGACGACTTCTACGTTGCGAACGTAGCGCTCTACCGACTGAGCTACACCCCCGCGGCAGCTCAGGATAGTCGAGGGCCTAGTCGCTCCCCGATGGGGTGGTGCCGCTGGCGCGGTCGATGGCCTGGCGCAGCCGGCCCTGGAGGGTGGCGGTTGTGACGTCGCCTCGGGTGCGCTCGAGGACCGCCCGCAGGGCGTCCACCGTCCGGCGCAGACCGCCGGTGATGGCATCGGGATAGTCGATCGTGACCAGCATGTCGTAGGCGTCCTCCATGGCCCCCAGGAGGTCCTCGGCCCGATCGAGCTCGCCCTGCCGGAGTCGGTCCAGAAGGTGCCGGCGTAGCTCCGACGCCGCCTCCGCCAAGCCGTTGAGCCACGCCGGCGTCCCCACGGCCAGCTCGGCGGCGTCGGGAAGCGACGACCCCTCCACGAGGGCCGAGGTCAGCCGGGCCTCGGCGTACTCCTTCTCCGCGTCGTGGAGAAATCCAGCACCCGCCACCGTCGGGTGCGGGCGCAGCGCCTCCTGCGCCTCCCGCAGGCTCTCCCGTGCCTCCTCGACCAGGCGGGCGTACTCCTCGGGCTCGAGGCGGTGGATCGCCCGGATCGATCTCCCGCAGGCCCGGATGGTCCGCCGGCTCGCGGCCAGACCGTCTTCCCGAGCCCGGTGGGTCCGCTCCAGCCGCCCCCGCACCGCCTCCCCCAGCGCCAGCAGCTCTTCCCCGCGCCCAGGCTCGGGCACCGGCTACGCCGACGTCAGTTCGCTGAGCGCCGCAGCACGAGCGCAGGCTCGGGCTGCCGGTGCGGGTCGAGAAAGGCGACCTTGGTCGACCGCTCGAGGGCGACGCCGCGCAGGTGCACCAGCGCCGCCAGATAGGTGACTGTCAGCCCGGCAAGCACCGCGCTGCACCCCCAGGCCACGCGCAGGCCGGGGATCGCACCCAGCA
>DASXYV010000145.1:0-8677 GCA_036502305.1 Acidimicrobiales bacterium | reverse complement strand
CGATGACACTGCGAAGATGTCCAGGGGGGTGACGCCGGTCCGCGTGGATCACGGCTTCGACGTGGTTGACGTCGTCGATGTGGGCGAGGTGGTGGTGGTGGTCGGTTGGGTGGTCGAGGTGGTCGGCGGGCTGACCGAGGTCGCAGTGGTCGGCGGGGGCGCCGCGGTGGTCGGTGGCGATGTCGCGACGACCGGCCTCGGTATGGTCGATCTCGGCGGCTGGCTCGTCGAGGTGGTCGTCGAGCTGAACGATCTGGGCGTCGTCGTTGCCGGCGAGATGATCGTCGTCACCGGAGCGGCGACTGGCGCGGAGGTCGTCGGGGTCGCCTCGCTCGGGGCCGGGCTGGGCATCGTCGGAGGTGGCGCAGGGGGAGCCTGGTCCGTGACCGGGGGCGAGGTCGCCTGGCGGACCTGCTGGCTCCGGCTGGGGGAGGACGACATGATGCCGGTCAGGATGGTGGCGACGGTCGCGATGACGACGATCGTGCCCACGCCCACGGCGATGCCGACGCGCGGCTCGCCGATCGACCGCGAGAACGCCGAGCGGACAGCTCGAGGGCGCGAAGCGGATCGTGCCAGTACCTCGTCGATCGAGGGTGGACTCCCCAGCCCTTCTTGTGCGGGAGGAGTGGCGACATCGTCCGCCAGGAACACGAAGGATGGCTTCGTGGCCCCCTCGGCCGCGGCCGGGGCTGATCCGCCGTCGATCGCTGCCGCTGGCGACGCGACGGCGTCGCCGATCGAGGAGCGCGCGTGGTCGTCCGCTTCGATGCCTGCTGCGGCCGGAGCGCCGATGCGGCGATTCGGGAGCGACCGCAGGACGTCCATCGCCTGCTCGTGCCCCTCGACCGACCGTCGTTCGCCCCGCTTCGATGACCAGGTCAGCTGGGACAGCAGGATGGCGACCACGAACAGGGCCGTGACGAGGAGCAAGATGCCCATTCCCAGTCCGCCCCCTTTCCCCGTCACGAGGTGCACGACCTCGCCGAGAGGTCATCTCCTCGCCCTACGAGCTCTATTCAAGCGAATCTCCGGCGCGTTCGCTCGCCGGGCCGCGGGGCGTGTGCACCCTGGTCACACCTGGGCGCCGGCAGGGCGTCCGAAATGCTCCCTTCGTGTCCCGGAAGCCGACAGGTGGTCCGTTGCCGCGGTCAGGGCGCGGTGATGGCGTCGGCGATGTCGCCGACCGCGGCGACGCGAGCGGTCAGCTCGTCGGTCAGGTGGTGCCGGGCAGCCAGGTAGGCGGGAGCGTTGTAGCTCACGGACGTGGCCCCCCGGTCGTCCTCCCGGATGAGGATCTTGAGCGGGAGGTCGAGCGCGGAGAGCGGCGAGGCCACCATCACCGGGGTCCCGGCGGCAGGACTGCCGAAGATCACGAGCTTGGTGTCGGGCATGTGCTGGCCGACCCGCTCTGCCTCGCCACTGTGGTCGACCACGGCGAAGAGGGCCAGGTTCTTGGCCTTCAGAAGGCCCTGGAGTCGGGCCAGAGTGTCACCAACGCGATGCGGACTGGCCTTTGTGATGATCCCGTCGCCCGCACCAGGCTGAGCAGCCGAGCTCTGCTGATTCATCGCTCCTCCGTTTCTTGGGGCTCGGCCGGGGGAGGTGCGCCCACGACGTCTCGGGCCCCGGCCGCGGCACGGAAGGCCTCGACCACCGCGGGTAGGGTATCGGCGCCCTCCGGCGCCGAACGAGGCACCTTGCCCGCCAGCGTGAAGTCGGTGATGCCGGCCTCGAGGTGGCTGGGTACCGGCTCCATGGTTCGATCGAGGTCGAGCTCCCCGCCCCGTCCTTCGATGAGGCGCAGTCCGCCCTGCACCCGGAGCCCGCGGGGATCCCGTCCGAGGGCGGTGAGGGAGTCGCGCAGTCGGGGGACGGCCGCCGCTGGATCGATCATCTCGTCGCCCCACGGGATCCATCCCGTGGCGAAGCGGGCGAGGCGACTGAGCACGCGCGAGTTGAGCGTGCCGCTGACCCAGATCGGCACCCCGTCAGTCTGCACGGGGTGAGGAAAGCTGTGGACGGGACCGAAGCTGAGGGTCTCCGACGAGCAGTACGCCGGGCTGTCGCGCCAGAGCGTCTGGCACACCGTGAGGCACTCGTCGAGCAGACGACCGCGATCCTCGAAACGCAGACCGGCGGCCTCGTACTCCTCCCGCTGCCAGCCGACACCCACGCCCAGGTCGAGCCGTCCGCCGGACAGCACGTCCAGGGTCGCGGCCGACTTCGCCAGCACCACCGGGCGCCGCAGCGCGGCTTGGAGAATGCCCGTACCCAGCCGGACCCGGGTCGTCCGACCGGCGAGGAGGGCCAGCAGCGTCATCGGTTCGAGCCAATAACCGTCAGGCCCGGTCGGCTGTCGCCCGCCAGCGATGCCCCCGATCTCCCGGCGACCGTACTGCTCGAGGTCCTCGCCGAACACGACGTGGTCGGACACCAGCACACGATCGATCCCCGCCGTGTCCGCCGTGACGGCCATGTCGATCAGAGCGGACCAGTCGTGGCGCGGCGCGGCGGAGAAGCTGGTGAGGCGGAGCACGAGGTTGGGTCTCATCGCGGTGTGTCTACCGGACCACGCAGCTCGAGCTGGGAGGTGTGCCCCCACCCGGGAAGGACTTTGCCAGCGCGTCGGCGATCATCTTGGAGCGGGCCGCATAGCCCGGGGTGGTGAAGTGGATGCCATCGGAGATGAACCAGCTGTCGTTGACCACCGAAGCCCAGTCGAACACCCGCATGTTCGGGTACTTGGCGCACGCCTGCGCCAGGGCGTTGTCCCAGTCGGCCATGTTCTTCTCGGCGTAGGGTCCGCTGCCGACGAGCGACTTCACGTTGACCCACATGACCGGCATCGTTCCGACGTCTGCCATCATCCTGTCGACCCGGTCCGAGAAGCCGATGGAGGAGCCGACGGCGACGTCGGCGGCTTCGTTCGTCCCGAGGGCGAACACCCAGCATCCGCGGTAGCCCTGCCCGACGAGTCGCTTGGCGACGTCGTCAGCGTTGGGCTCGTTCTTGTAGCGCTCGACGACCGATCTGGCGCCCGAGATCTCCGAGTCGAACGAGGTCACGCCGACCCGTGCGTACTGAGCGTCGATGCGTTGGGCCGGATCCGGAAGGTAGTCGGCCGAGGTCAGGCCGTCCGAGGTGGAGTCACCGATGTGCACGACGGAGCGACAGGAGGTGGTCGTCACCGGCGTGGTCGGCGGGGGGGCAGGTGCCGTCGTCGCCGGGATCGAGGCGGTGGGTGAGACAGCGTGCGGGGCGGTGTGCGAGGCGGTGTGCGAGGCACTGACCGCTCGCTTTGCGCTGTCTGACGAGCCGGGCAGGACGCTGACCAGGACGACCCCCACGAGAGCGGACACCGCGAATGCCCCCGCCAGTGCGCGCCACCACCGTCTCGGGACGGTCACCGGATGCGACTCGCCCAACCTGATCCGAGCGACCAGTCGCCCGAGCGCGCCCTGACGGATCGGCTTCTCGACGAAGGTCCACGATAGTGCGGACAGGCCGACGATCGCGCCCACCTGAAGCACCGCCCGGAGCGGATCGACTCCACTTTGCGAGGTCGGGGTGGTCAACGTGATGACCGGGAACTGCCAGAGGTAGATGGCATAGGAGCGGACCCCGAGCCAACGCAGCGGCTCCCGACCCAGGGCGTGCCCGAGCCGGGTGGCGGGATGGACCAGGGCGCTGATCGTGAGCATCGTGGCGACCGACAGCAACACCATCCCGCCCCGGTAGAGGAATGGCGAGTACTGGGTCGTGAGCCAGATCAGCAGGGCGATGATGATCAGCCCGGCGGTTCCCGCCCCGTCGAGGAGCCGGCGGGCGACCGGGCTCGCCTGGACGGTCAGCCGCCGGCTCGGCCACACCATGGCCAGGGCGGCGCCGAAGAGCAGCGCGAACGCCCGGGTGTCGGTGCCGTCATAGACCCGCGTCGGATCGACTCCGGGCTGATAGAGCAGGGCCATCGCCAGGGCGGAGATCCCCGCGGCCGCCAGGGTCACACCGGCCAGCCGGGCGTGTCCGGTGACGGCCGAGCGACGCTCACGAACATAGCGAAGGCCGAGCCACAACAGCCATGGCCAGAGGAGGTAGAACTGCTCCTCGATCGCCAGCGACCACAGGTGGCCGAGCGGCGAGGGCGGGCCGAAGCGGGCGAAGTACGAGACGTGCTGGGAGACGTCGAACCAGTTGCTCACGTAGAGCGCGGCGGCGCCGACTGCGCTCCACAGCGACGCCAGCTGAGAGCGGTCGACGAGCGCGACCCACACGACCACGACGACCAACATCACGAAGAGGGCCGGCAGGAGCCGGCGGGCCCGTCGCACCCAGAAGTCGCCGAGCGCCAGCCGGCCCGCCCCGTCCCACTGGGCGAGCAGCAGGTCCGTGATCAGGTAGCCACTCAGGGTGAAGAACACGCCGACGCCCAGCAGCCCGGCCGGAGCCCAACCCAGTCCCAGGTGGTATGCGACGACGGCGAACACGGCGAGTGTCCTGAGCCCATCCAGACCGGGCATGTAGCGCTGGCCCCCGTGGACCGGCGCTGGTACGGCGGTCGGGCCAGGAGTGGTCGTGCTGGGAGCGGTCGTACCATGAGCGGTCGTGCCATGAGCGGTCGTGACAGGAGCGGTCGTGGTGGGAGCAGCCGGAGGCGCGGACTCCAGGCTCGTCTCTCGCGTCCGGGCGATTCGCTCGAGTCCGGTCAGCGCCGTGGCGTTTCTCGAGCCGGTCCGAATCGGCGCCGGGGCAGCGGTCGCGTCGGAAGGGCCCGGAGACGCCTGCGTCGGGCTCTCCTCTCGAGCCCGAGAGATTCGTTGAAGTCCTGTCAGCGCCCCGGCGGCCTTCGACGACCGCGGTGGTCGGGGCCCGAGCACGAGGGCGTCGCCCACCTTGCGGGTGGCGTGGGCGAGGACCGAGGTCCCACGCCCCGAGTTGCCGTTCGGGGTCGCCGGCGGCCGGGAGCCGCCGCCGGCGGACTGCCCGCCGTTCTCCGTCGGCTGGACCTCGAGGCCCAGCCACTCCCACCAGCGCAATTCCTGCCGACCTCCATTCGGGGCGTGCCCCTCGTCGTCGTGAGCTGGCGGGCGGCCAGGAAGGCGGACGCGACGAAGAAATCGAGGTCGGTGCGTGGAAGGGGCGTCAGGCGCCCCATTTTCGTCCGCGTCCGTGGCGCGATGATGCGACAAAGACAAACTCCCCCGCCGCCCGCGCAAGCGAATACTAGGCCTTCGAGACAGGTCGGCGACCCGGCCGGGGTCGACTATACGCGCGCATCCGAGTGTCCTCCATCGCCCGCTGACGGCGGGGGAGGCCGGCGGTCAGGGGCACCCGCTGCGCCGGCGCCGTTGGATCATTACCTCTGAGGTAATCGACCTGCGGCAGATCGGGGAGCACACTCGACATCGTGACCATTGATCGCCTGTCCGACGACAACCGAGTGCTGCGCGTGGTCCTGCCGCTGGATACGGCCGCGTCGGCGGTGTTCGTCCTCCTCGCCCTGGTGGCCGTGCCGGTGCTGGCCCTGCTGGACGTGCCCGCCGACGTCGTGTCGCTGGTCGGGCTGGCGTTCGTCGTCTACGCCCTGGCCCTGGCGGCAATGGGCGTGGTCACGGCGGGGACCCTGATGTCCTCGATGGCTCGAGGTCGCTACGACCTCCCGGCGCGCCTCTGGCTCCCGCTGCCCCGTGCCGCCCAGCCCTTCCCAGGCGGGCGAACCGACACCGCCGGAGGCGACGGGGTACCTCAACCGGCGGCGGAGAGCGACCGATCAGTGCGGGACGAAACGCCCTGCCAGCTCGATCAGGGCGCCGTGCGGCCCTAGGATCAGGGGTCACCTCGCCACTGGGGAGCTGGGACGACGAAGGAGCTCGGGAAGGAGCCTGCGGCGTGACGACCGCGAACCACGGCGAATCCGGCGCGGGCGGCGCACCGACGGCGATGACCGCGTCGGGCGTGGCGCCAGGCCGGGGACGGCTGGCGGGGCGCGGCGTGCTGATCGTCGGCGGGGGACAGCAGGACCATGGGCTGGCAGATCCGCCGATCGGCAACGGACGGGCAATGGCGGTGCTGTTCGCCCGAGAGGGGGCTGCGGTAGCGGTCGCCGACATCGACCGCGGCAGCGCCGAGCGGACGGCCGAGCTCGTCCGCGGCGAGGGGGCGCCGGCCGCCGTGCTGGTGGGCGACGCGGCCGACGAGGCCGCGGTGGCGTCGATGTTCAGCGATGCCCGCGACGCCCTCGGCGGCCTCGACGGTGCCGTCCTCAACGTCGGAGTTGGAGCCGGCATGTTCCTCCAGGGCACGACCGTCGACGACTGGGACCGCGTGATGGCGGTCAACGCCCGCTCCCAGTTCCTCGGCTGCAAGCACGCGCTCCAGACCATGGCCGCGGGGGCGGTCGTCCTGATCGGATCGGTCGGCGCCCGGGAGGTGCTGCCCTTTCCGGCGTATGGCGCGTCCAAGGCCGCACTGGAGTCCCTGTGCCGCCAGGCCGCGGTCGAAGGAGCGCCCGCGATCCGGTTCAACCTCCTGGTCCCGGGCCTGATCGACACGTCCCTCGGTCGACAGGCGTCCCAGATCAGCGCCCGGCGGGAGCAGGTGAGGATTCCGGCTCGGCGGCAGGGCACGGCGTGGGAGGTTGCCTACACGGCCCTGTTCCTGCTGGGGGAGGAGTCCTCCTACATCACCGGCCAGAGCGTGATCGTCGATGGGGGCTTGTCGATCGGCCCCCGCAGCTGAGGGCGATGAGACGGACGAGGACGGCCCTCTGCCTGGCGCTCGCCGCGACGGTCGTCGTGGGGCTTGCTCCGGCGATGCCCTCCACATGGGCCGGCCCAGGAGGCCGGCCAGGCGACGCTGCGTCGACCCTGAGTGACGGGTACGGGATCCACGTCGCGGCCGAGCGGCAGATCGACCCCCGGCTGCTGGCCGTGACGGTGACGACCCCAGCGTTACCCGGGCCGGCCAACATCCGTGTCCTTCTGCCCTCCGACTACGCCGCTCATCCCGCCCGGCGGTACCCGGTGCTGTACCTCCTGCACGGCACCAGCGGCGGCGCCGCCGACTGGACGAGCACGGGCGACGCGGAGCGGACGACCGCAGGGCTGCCCGTGATCGTCGTCATGCCCGACATCGCCCTCGACGACGGCGGTGGAGGATGGTGCACGAACTGGTACAACGGCGGCGCCTACGGTCGCCCGGAGTGGGAGACCTTCCACATCTCCGAGCTGATCCCCTGGGTGGACCATGACCTCCGCACCATCGGCTCGAGGCATGGCCGGGCGATCGCCGGGCTCTCGCAGGGCGGCTTCTGCTCGATGAGCTACGCCGCTCGCCACCCCGACCTGTTCAGCACGGCGCTGGCCTACTCCGGGGCACCCGACATCGCCGGGAGCCCCGATGTCGAGGTCGGGACCACGATGATCATCAACGCCACCGAGGTCGGCCTGGACCGCGTGCCGCCGAACTCGATCTTCGGTGACCGGGTGACCCAGGAGGTGAACTGGGCCGATCACGACCCCGCCACCCTCGCCGAGAACCTGAGGAGCACCGACCTGTTCATGTTTTTCGGCAACGGCGCGCCCGGTCCGTTGGACCCCTCGCCGGTCAACCCATCCGGCAGTGGCATCGAGGGTCTGGTGGCACGGGACAACGTCGAGTTCCACGATCGTCTCGACTCGCTCGGCATCCCCAGCTACTACGACGCCTACGGCCCCGGCACCCACACCTGGCCGTACTGGGCCCGGGATCTCCGGGAGAGCATCGCCCCGATGATGAACGACTTCGCCCACCCGCCGGCGCCACCATCGAGGGTCACGTACACGATCGCTGACCAGCACTATTCGATCTACAGCTGGGACGTCACCATGCACCGTCCGGCGATGGAGTTCAGCGCCCTCGAGAACGCGGACGCCGGAGGTTTCGCGCTCGCCGGGAGCGGGTCCAGCTCGGTCACCACGCCGGCCAGCTACCGACCGGGCGCGCCGTATGCGGTGATGCTCCACGGCGACGCGCTCGGGCCCACGACGGTCACGCGCCTCGCCGACTCCCGGGGCCGTCTGCATCTCGATGTCCCGCTGGGGCCCGGCAATCCCTTTCAGCAGGACACAGCCGCTGCCGCAGTCGCAGGTACGAAGGTCTACACGACCACCGTGCGCATCCAGCCCCGGTCGACCACCGCTCGAATCAGCTCGAAGTAGGTCACCCGCCGAGCGCGCAGGATCAGCCGATGCGCACCGGCAGCCGACGCGGCCCGCGCACCTGGCCGCCGGCCCAGACGACGGCGTCGGGGTCGGCGAGGTGGAAGGTGGGGAACGCCCGGAGCCAGACCTCGAGCGCCACCCGTAGCTCCATGCGTGCCAGGTGGGAGCCGACGCAGCGGTGGATGCCCAGCCCGAAGGCGGAGTGCCGATTGATCTGTCGGTCGATGACCACCTCGTCGGCCGCCTCGAAGGCCTCGGGGTCGCGGTTGGCAGCCGGGAACGACAGTAGGACCCAGTCGTCCGCCTTCATGGGACAGCCGTGCCACTCCATGTCGTGCTTGACCAATCTGGCCATCGTGACCGGGGCGTAGGCCCGCAGGAGCTCCTCCATCGCGGTCGGGAGGAGCTGCGGCTCCGAAACGAGGCGCTCGCGGTCGTCTGGGTTCCCGGCCAGGTGCCACAGCGAGGCGCCGATC
>DASXYV010000144.1:0-9133 GCA_036502305.1 Acidimicrobiales bacterium | reverse complement strand
GAGATCGACTCTCAGTACGCCTTCGGCGCCGTGTCGGCGGGCCTGCAGGCGGCGATGGACACGGGCGAGCTCGAGCGTCAGCCAGTGGAGCCGCTGGCCCACCTGGTCGTCGGATCGCTGATGCAGGCGGGCATGGTGGTTGCCCGGGCCGAGGACCAGAAGGCGTCCAGCGCGGCGATGGGGCACGCCCTGCATCGGATGCTCGACGGTCTGCGGCCCCCGGCCGATCGTGGCCGCGCTGCGGGCTCGCGCCGCCGGGTGCCCAGGTAGCGAACTCGTTCGCTGATGGCGGCACCGTCCGCGCCGTCGACGGACGATCGAGGGGCCCGCCGCCTGGTCGTGGCCCTGACCACGGCGGCGTTCCTCGAGTGGGCGGGGGCCACGGCCATCGTGCCCCTGCTGCCCCTGTTTCTTCGCGGCCGCGGAGCCTCAGATTCGCTGATCGGTCTGGTGATGGGGGCGTTCTTCGTGGCCGGCGTCGTCACCCAGTACCCGCTCGGCAAGCTGTCCGACCGCATCGGGCGTCGGCCAGTGCTCGTCTTCGGCCTCGTCTGCTACGCGGCCGCCTCGGTGGCCTTCGCCGCCCCGGTGAGCCCCGCCGCCTACGCGCTCCTCAGAGCGGTGCAGGGAGTAGGGGCCGGCGCGACTCTTGTCGTGGCGGCGGCGACGTTGTCCGAGCGCCTTCCCCCCGGCCGACGCGGGCGAGGCTTCGGGGCGCTCTTCGGTGGTCAGACCGCGGGCATGGCGGTCGGTCCGCTGCTCGGCAGCCTGGGCGGCCCGGACGCCATGACGCCGGTGTTCATCGGCGCCGGGGTGGCCGCCCTGGCCGCGTGCGGGCCGGTCCTCGCCGAGGTCCCCAGCCGGCCGAAGGCGGAGCGGTCGGCGGTGGACAACCCGCGGCTGACCTTTCGCCAGCTCGTCACGAGCAGGATCGTCCTGGGCGTGATGGTGGCTACCGCCTCGATCGGGGTTCTCACCGGCACCTACGAGGTGTGCTGGGGGCTGCTCATGAGCTCGCGGGGGGCGACGTCGTGGCAGATCGGCCTGTCCTGGACCCTGTGGGCGATACCGTTCGTGGCAGTGTCTGTCCCGGCGGGCAAGCTGGCCGACCGTCTGGACCGCCGTTGGCTCACCGCCCTGGCCCTGCTGGCCTCGGCCGGATTCGCCGCCAGCTACCCCTTCGTGACGACGGTCTCGCTGCTCATCGGCCTCGGAGCGGTCGAGGGATTGGCGGTGGCGGTCTCCTACCCGGCACCGCTCTCGATGCTCGCGGACGGGGTGAAGTCCGAAGAGCTTGGTCGCGCCCAGGGCATCGTGAGCACGGCCGAGACCGCGGCGGTGGCTGTGTTCGCGTCGGTGAGCGGCGCCCTGTTCGCGATCAGCGCGTGGGTCGCGTTCGTCACCGCGGCGACGGTGATCGTGGCGGCGGTCGCCGTGCTCGCTGTGATCTGGGCCCCCGTCCAGGGGCGGGTGGAGGTGGCGGGGCGCGCACCAGCGGACGCTGTCGAAGCCGAGGCGGTGTCCGCCTCGACCCGGCGTCACTGACGAGCGACGATCGGCAGGTCTGAGGTCGGCCGCAGCGGTCTCGCCCTACGCGGCACGGACGCAGTCCATGGCCACATCGATCAGCGGCTGAGCCTCGTCGACCTGGCGGGGGAGACGGCTGAGGAGCCTGGGGGCGAGCATCGTCGCGAAGGCCTCCATCTCGTCTCGCTGATCGTTCCGCAAAAGGCTCCACCCGGGGTAGAGCATGTGGGCGAGCTCGTGCGAGAAGAGGTCCGGGAGCTCCTCCGGGTCGTCGAGCACGGACCCGTCGAACACGATGCCGTCGTCGTCCAGGAAGGGCACCGCCAGCCCGGCGATGCCGACGCGCATCGTCGGCATGGTGAACACCCGAAGGGGTCGGCCGGTTCGCTCGCCGAGGTCTCGACCGAGGTCCACGAGTTGTGACGGAACGCCAGCCGAGACGAGCTCCGGCCACGTGTGCTCGGCCAGCTCTCCCCACCCCAACTGAGCCACGAGCGGGCTATCGCTTGGCAGTGCCATGGGTGCGCCCCAGTCTCGGTTGCGGCTCAGCAGGCAAATCGTGTGTCCTATACCCGAGGGTGATCCGGCAGAAACCGGGCGCTCGGACGAACAGGCTCAGGCGAGCTCGAACCACACGGTCTTGCCCGCCGCGTGCGGGATCACGCCCTAGGCGGTCACCAGCTCGTCGGCCAGGAGGACGGCGACGCCGGTGGTGTCTCCAGGCCCCAGTCCTGCAGCGTGGTGGTGACGAAACCCCGGGCCGCTGCCGCGCGCTGGTCGGGTCGGCTTTGAGGCCGATCTCCGCTGCCATCTCGGTCCCGACGGGTCGTGGGCGTCCTCTGACGCGAGCGAAGTGGCCGAGCCGTGACTCCCGACCACTCCGCTAGCTCGCTCACCGCTGCGGGTGAAGATCCGCCCGCGGCTAATCCGAACGGTACGCCGTTGGAGGGGCAAGACCAGGGAGAAGTTTCTCACACTATTGGGGGAGCACCGGTTACCCAAGAGTGACTACCCCGGTGGTTTGTCAGAAAGTGCCCGGAGTGTTCCAGCCGCGATGCCTGGTCAGCGGGTGATCAGCGCGTCGTCGTCAGCTTCCCGTCAGAGTATCGTCAAGAAATCGTCAGGTCTTGGTGCAATGGTCAGAGACGAGGTACCAGAACGGATCGAGCTGGGTGCTTCATCGTGACTTGGGCATAGGAGGGGCGGTTCGGCACCGGCCGGTCGCTCCGCCGAAGGAGGGGACGAAGAGATGGTCTTGGCGCTGATCGGGTCGCTGGGATTCCTGTTGGCGATGACGGTCGGGTGGTCGTGGATGGAGAGTCGCCACCAAGACCACGAAGTGGCCGAACAGTAGGGTCGAGCCGGCTCAGCGGCCTGCCGTGAGCGCGGCACACCGGCATCGGTGAGGGCCCTCGGGTCACTTCCGGAGGCGTGCGCCCGGACACTCGCGCTACATCGGTCGCTGCATCTGGATGTGGGTGCGCGTGCCTCGCACCGAGGTGTGGGAATCCTGAGCCGAGGGTAAGCCCGGGGTGTTGCCGCTGGCCCTCTTCTTCCCCCCCGGGGCCGGTGGTTGACGGAAGGGTCGGGCGTCAGCTCGGCCCTTCTGTCATTGAGGGGGGGAAGTCCGTTGTCGTCACGTCTGGCGAGGCCCGGTAGCGTGCCGGAGATGAGAGTGTGGCCGGGCAGCCCCTATCCGCTCGGCGGGACCTTCGACGGCGCGGGGGCGAACTTCTCACTCTTCTCCGAGGTGGCGGAGGGTGTGGAGCTGTGCCTGTTCGGCCAGGACGGAACGGAGCGCCGCATCGAGCTCGACGAGGTCGACGGCTTCTGCTGGCACGGCTACCTGCCCGGGATCGAGACGGGCCAGCGGTACGGTTGGCGGGTCCACGGGCCTGATGTCCCGGCCGAGGGGCACCGTTGCAATCCCGCCAAGCTTCTGCTGGACCCGTACGCCAAGGCGATCGATGGCCAGGTCCGGTGGGACCCGGCGGTGTACGGCCACGGGCCTGTCGATCCGGAGAAGGCCAACGACACCGACAGCGCCCCCTTCGTGCCCCGGTCGGTGGTCGTGAACCCGTACTTCGACTGGGGCAACGACCGGCCACCGGGCACGCCGTGGCACGACACCGTCGTGTACGAGGTCCACGTGAGGGGGTTCACCATTCGGCACCCCGGACTGGACCCGGAGGTGCGCGGCACCTACGCCGGCCTGGCCAGCCCCGAGGCCATCGAGCATCTCCAGCGCCTCGGCGTGACGGCCGTCGAGCTGCTACCGGTCCATCAGTTCGTGCATGACAATGTCCTGGTCGCAAAGGGTCTGCGCAACTACTGGGGCTACAACTCGATCGGGTATCTCGCTCCTCACAACGAGTACAGCGCCAGCGGCCAGGGCGGCCAGCAGGTCCAGGAGTTCAAGTCCATGGTGAAGGCCCTGCACGAGGCGGGGATCGAAGTGATCCTCGACGTGGTCTACAACCACACCGCCGAGGGCAATCACCTCGGACCGGTCCTGAGCTTCCGCGGCATCGACAACGCCGCCTACTACCGGCTGGCGGAGGATCCCCGCTTCTACACGGATTACACGGGGACCGGCAATAGCCTGAACATGCGCCAACCTCACGTCCTGCAGCTCATCATGGACTCGCTGCGCTACTGGGTGACGGAGATGCACGTCGACGGGTTCCGCTTCGACCTGGCCTCGACACTGGCGAGGGAGCTGCACGACGTCGACCGGCTGTCGGCCTTCTTCGACCTCATCCAGCAGGACCCCGTCGTGAGCCAGGTGAAGCTCATTGCCGAGCCGTGGGACGTGGGAGAGGGCGGCTACCAGGTCGGCAACTTTCCACCCCTTTGGTCGGAGTGGAACGGCAGATATCGAGACTGTGTCCGCGACTACTGGCGCGGGAAGCCGGGGACGCTGGCCGAGCTCGCCTACCGGCTCACCGGCAGCTCGGATCTCTACGAGGCCAGCAGCAGACGGCCGCACGCCAGCATCAACTTCGTGACTGCCCACGACGGGTTCACGCTCGCCGATCTCGTCTCCTACGACGACAAGCACAACGAGGCGAACGGCGAGAACAACCGCGACGGTGAGAGCTACAACCGTTCCTGGAACTGCGGGGTCGAGGGGCCCACGGATGATCCCGAGGTGCTGGCCCTGAGGGCCCGCCAGAAGCGGAACTTCCTTGTCACCCTCCTCCTGTCGCAGGGGGCACCGATGCTCCTGGGAGGTGACGAGCTCGGTCGCAGCCAGCGCGGCAACAACAACGCCTACTGCCAGGACAATGACGTCTCGTGGTTCGACTGGGCACACGTGGACGAGGGCACGCTGGCCTTCACGTCGGCCCTCGTCGACCTGCGCCGCAGCAACCCCGTATTCCGTCGTCGGCGCTTCTTCCACGGTCGCCCTCTACGCGGCTCGGGGATCGGGGACATCGGGTGGTTCACCCCGGCTGGCACCGAGATGGCCGAGGCCGACTGGGAAGACGGCGATGCCAGGGCCATGGGCGTCTTTCTCAACGGCAGTGCGATCCCCGGCCGGGACACCCGGGGCGAGCGGGTCGCCGGCGACAGCTTCCTCGTCCTGCTCAACGCGGGTGTGGAGTCCGTGGGCTTCACCTTGCCCAAGGGCAGCTGGGGGGAGTCGTGGGCGAAAGTGCTCGATACCAGCGACGATGACATCGAGGACACTGACGAGCACCCCCTCGCCGGTGGGGAGCAGCTGGAGGTGGGCGCCTACACCACGGTGCTGCTCCGGCGGGCGGACTGAGCCAGGCCCGGCGACGGCGGCCGATGGAGTGGCGTCCGATTCGCTCCCGCGCGGGCACAGTAGTCTAGGGGTGGATGCGTCTTCGGCGGTGCCGACCACACCTACTGGAAACCCCTGATGCCTGACCTGTTCGACAAGTGTTTCACGCCCAAGCTCGAGGAGTACGAGGTCGCCGACTCCATGGGGCTCATCCCCTTCTTCAAGGTGATGGGCAGCGAGGCGGGGCCGATCGTCGTCCACGAGGGGCGCCCCGTGATCATGCTCGGGTCGAACAACTACCTCGGCCTCACTGGTGACGACCGAGTGAAGCGGGCGGCGGTCGACGCCATCGAGCAGTACGGCACGGGTTGCACCGGTAGCCGGCTGATGAACGGCACGCTCCCCCTCCACCACGAGCTCGAGGCCGAGCTGTGCGACTGGTTGGGGGCCGAGGCGGGGTTGGTGTTCACCACCGGCTACTCCGTCAACCTCGGCGTGATCTCGACGCTCGTCGGGCCCCAGGACGCCACCTTCGTCGACGTGTCGGGGCACGCCAGCATCATCGACGGGGCCCGGCTGGCCCCTGGCTCGTTCCGCTACTTCCGGCACAACTCGGTGTCGAGCCTCGCCCGACGGCTGAGCTCATGGCGTCAGGAGGGTGGCGAGGGAGCGCTGGTGGCTGTGGACGGCGTGTACTCGATGGAGGGCGACGTGGCGCCGGTCGGGCCCATGGCTGACACCTGCCGGGAGCTCGGGGCGCGGCTGCTGGTCGACGAGGCCCACGCCCTCGGTGTGCTGGGCCCCAAGGGGGCCGGCGTGGCGGCAGACGCCGGGGTCGAGCCGGACCTCTTGATGGGCACCTTCTCCAAATCACTGGCCTCCTGTGGGGGCTTCATCCTGGGGTCCAAGGCGGTCGTGGACTACGTACGGATCGCCTGCCGCCCGTTCCAGTTCACCGCTTCGGGCGTGCCGGCGGCGCTCGGCGCCGCGCTCGCCGCCCTCCGCGTGGCTCGGGAGGAGGACTGGCGGCGGGTCGCCGTGCGCGAGCGCGCCGATCAGCTCCGGCTCGGGCTGCGGGAGCGGGGCTATGACGTCGGTCCCGACACCGGCACCCCGATCGTGCCCGTGACCATCGGCGAGGAGTGGGAGGCCGGGCGGACCTGGAGGGCGCTGCTGGACAACGGGGTGTACGTCAACTGCGTCATCTCGCCGGCCGTGCCGTCGGGGCGGGCGATGCTGCGGACCTCGGTCATGGCGACCCACACCGAGGAGCACATCGAGGAGGCCCTCCGGGTCTTCGAGGTGGCCCGATCGACGTCGGCCTGACGGGCCCCACCGGGCATCTCGGCTCGAGGCTGCTGGACCGCCTGCTGGGCGACCCTCGCGTCGAACGGGTGCGGTCGGTGGCCCGCAGGGCTCTGCCGGAGCATCCCAAGCTGGTGCACACCCGCAGCGATCTCCGCGGTCCGGAGGCCCGCCGGGCCTTGGCCGGGGTCGACGTCCTGTGGCACCTCGGCTTCCAGCTCTGGCGCCAGCGCGGCGGCGACGACGCCGGGGACGCCAACCTGGCTGGCACGAGGAACGTGGCAGCCGCCCAGCCCGGCCGGATCGTCCTCGCCTCGTCGGCCGCCGTCTATGGGGCGTGGCCGGACAACGCCCTGCCCCTCGAGGAGAGCGCCCCCACCCGACCGAACCCCGAGTGCCCCTACGCCGCCCAGAAGCTGGAGGCGGAGCGGATCTGTGCTGAGGCGGCCCCGTCGGCAGCCCTCCGCATCTGCGCGGTGCTGGGACCCCACGCCGACCCGGACGTCCGCCGGGCCACCGCTGGCTACCGCCGGGCGGTCCCGACGGCGTCGGGCGTGCGCCAGGCCATGCAGTTCCTGGACGAGGACGATGCCGCGGATGCGCTCTTCGGGGCGGGGCTGTCGACAGCGACCGGGCCCTACAACGTCGCCACCGACGACTGGCTGGACCCGGCCCAGATCGCCGCCATCGCCGGCGGCCGGGTCCTTCGGGCGCCCCTGCGGGTCCTCGTTCTCCTCAGCGAGGTCGCCTACCGGGCCCGGCTGCTGGGCTTTGGCGCCGACCGCGCCATCCTGCTCGGCGGCCCGCTCGCCCTCGATCCGACGCGAGCGCGCGAGACCTGGGGATGGCGACCGCGCCTGGCGTCGGGGACGGTCCTGGGTGGGTTCCTGGGCGCTCAGAGCTCGCGGCGGTAGAGGCGCCAGGTCTTGTAGTGCACCCCTCCGACGCCCTCTATGGCGGAGTTCATGGGCTTGTTGGTAGAGAGGATCCATGATGCCTCCGCCCCCAGCATGCCCTTGCCCTTGAGGCGGTCGGTGAGCTCCTGGTAGAGCAGGACGCCGAGCGCCCGATTCTGCTGCTCGGGCCGGACCCCGAGGATGAAGATGCGGGCGCGGGTGGCCTTGGGCAGGCCCCGAAGGAGGCGCAGCCAGCCGAAGGGGAGCAGACGGCCGCTGCGCACGCCGCGCAGCACCTCGTTGACGTCGGGAAGGCACAGCGCGACCGCCAGTGCCTCGCCGTCACTGCGCTCGACGGCCAGCATCAGCTCGGGGTCGATGACCCGCTTGAGGCCCTTGGCGAGATGGTCGATCTCGCGCTTGGCCATCGGGACGAAGCCCCAGTTGCCGGCCCAGGTCTGGTTGTAGAGATCGAACAGGCGCGCAACCTCGGCGTCGTAGTTGGCCATGTGCAGGCTGCGGACGTGCGCGTCGGCGCGCTTCTTGATGCGGTCCATCACGGCGCGCTGCCGCTCGGACAGCCCGACCGTCTCACGCCTGTACCACCAGCCCCACAGGTCCATCGCCGGCGCCCACCCCGAGCCGGTCCACAAGCGCTCGTAGTACGGGGGGTTGTGGGGTGTCTGGACCAGCGGCGGGTGTTCGAACCCCTCGACCAGCAGGCCGCACTCGTCGTTGGTGGTGAACGAGGCCGGCCCCACGCAGGTGGCTACGCCGTGGTCAGCCGCCCAGCTGCAAGCGGTGTCGAGGAGGGCGTGGGCCACGTCCTGATCGTCGAACGACTCGAAGAACCCGACCCACCCCCATGACTCGTCGTGGAGCTCGTTGTAGAGGCGGTCGATGCAGGCCCCGACCCGACCGACCGGACGACCTCGCCGGTAGGCCATCCATAGCTGGGTCTGCTGGTGGTCCTGAGCGGGGTACCGGGGCGAGATGCGGTCGGAGACCGTCAGACGGAGGGGCGGCACCCACTCGGGGTCATTGGCGAACAGGCGGAACGGAAAATCGACGAACCGTCGTCGGGCCATCAGGCCGCGCACGGGACGTACCTCGAGCGGCATGGGACGGCAGGGTAGCGGGCCGCGACCGGTGGCGACGGATCCCCCAGTGGTGGGAGAAGTCCCAGGCTGGTGCCGCCGCTCGGTAAACTGTCATGTCTATGGCGGCGATCATCTGTTCGGCCCGGAGCGGCGTGCGCTCGCAGGCCCCGGGTTCCGGACACGCGGGGCAGGGCTCCGCTGGCCGGTAGCCGGCCACCGCCCGGGACCCCCGCGAGATGAGACTTCTGGTTGTCTCGGCGAGCATGGGTGCAGGCCATGACGGAGCCGCCCGAGAGTTGGCGCGCCGGCTGGATCGGCAGGGCCACGAGCCCGTCGTCGTGGACTTCCTCGACGCCATGCCGCTTCGGATCGGGCCCGTGCTGCGGCTCATCTACGGGTGGCAGCTGCGGACCGCGCCGTGGTCGTACGAGGCCAGCTACCGGCTGTGGGCGTGGGTCCCGGTCTTGTGCCTCCCGCTGATCGCCGTCATCGGCACGCTGACCGGTCATCGGCTACGCCGTTGGATCCAGCGCGAGCGCGCCGACCTGGTGATC
>DASXYV010000143.1:0-10511 GCA_036502305.1 Acidimicrobiales bacterium | reverse complement strand
GACCCCTCGACACACCGAGGACGATGGTGGTCAGCCCGCCGGTGAGCATCACCAGTCCGCGGTAGTCGATCGTCCTGACGCGCTCGTCCCTCGACTCGGCGGCCGCCGTCAGCACCAAGGTGGCGATGGCCACGGCCATCGGAACATTGATGAAGAAGATCCACCGCCAGCTGGCGTGGTCGACGATGATGCCGCCGAGGACAGGGCCGACGACGTAGCCGCCCGTCGCCATGGCCGCGACCGACCCCAGGGCCATACCCCGCTCACGCTCGGGGACGCCGGTGGTGACGAGGGCGATCCCGGCCGGGACCAAGGCCGCAGACCCGACACCCTGGAGGGCTCGGGCGCCGATCAACCACCACTCGTTGGTCGACACCCCGCAGAGGACCGACGCCAGCGTGAACACACCGAGCCCGAGCAGGAAGACGCGACGCCGCCCGAAGATGTCGGCGAACCGACCAGCGGCGGCCACGAGACTCGCCGAGGTGACGAGAAAACCCAGCACCACCCAGTGGGTCGTGGTCGTCGAAATGTCGAAGTCGCGCTGGATCGCGGGGAGCGCGACGCTGACCGCCGTGAGGTCGATGAAGCCGGCCGCGACCGACAGGATCACAGCCGCCAGCAGCAGACGACGTCGTCGTCCCGCCCCCGCGACCTCGGTCACGGCATCCCCCCCAGCCCCGGGCACGGAGCCCGAGTCTACGCTGGGCGAGGCATGACTGACTGGGCCACGATCGCGACCGCGGCAACAGCGGTAGGGACGCTCGTGCTGGCCGCCGCCACATTCTCGTCGGTCCGCTCAGCGAACATGGCGGCGCGAGTCGCCGAGCGATCGCTGCAAGTTGGCCTACGACCGCTCCTCCTGCCGTCGCGGTTCGAGGACCCCGTGGTCAAGGTCAACTTCCTCGACGAGCACCTGATGCACGCCCGTGGTGGTATGGGCGCGGTCGACGAGGCCGACGGCAACTTCTACATGATCATGAGCGTGCGCAACGCCGGCTCCGGCCTGGCCATCCTCCATGGCTGGTTCCTGCCCGAGGAACCTGAGGATCGGGCCGAGTGGGCGTCGACCATGACCCCACCCGAGCCCGAGCTGTTCCGCCGCCTGAACCGGGACATCTACGTGGCGGGGAACGACGTCGGGTTCTGGCAGGGCGCGCTCCGCGACCCGCAGGACCCGTGCTACGCGACCGTCCGCAAAGCCCTGGAGGACCGCACCCCGCTCATGGTCGACCTGCTCTACGGCGACCAGGACGGGGGGCAGCGCACGATCAGCCGCTTCCGGCTCACCGCCCGCCAGGAGGGCCCGGAGCGGCTCGCCTCGGTTGCCCGGCACTGGTTCCTGGATCGGGCCGACCCCCGGTAGGGACGGCCGTCGCTTGGTCAGCTCGTGAGCTGCCGGATTCGCCGGGTGATGAAGGCCCGCTCGGCGCTCGGCGGCTCGAGCGACAGCGCCTGACGGTAGGCGTCGACCGCGTCGGGCAGACGGCCCAGACGGGCGAGCAGGTCGGCGCGCGCCACGTGCAGCTGGGGCCAGCGCGAGAGCTGGGCGTCGGCGCCGAGGGTGTCGAGGATGACCAGGCCAGGAGCGGGACCCTCGGCCATGGCGACGGCGACAGCCCGGTTGGCCTCCACGACCGGCGTCGGCTCGTAGCGGATGAGCTCACCGTAGAGCACGGCGATCTCACGCCAGTCGGTCTCCTCGGCGGTCGGCGCCGTCGAGTGGCACGCGGCGATGGCCGCCTGGAGCTGATAGGGACCGGGCCGTCGGCGCCGGAGCGACCGCTCGACGAGCGCCGCACCCTCGGCGATCTTGCCGTGGTCCCAGCGGCTGCGGTCCTGATCGGCCAGCAGCACGAGCTCGCCGTCGTCATCGAGGCGGGCCGGACGGCGGGCGTCGGTCAGCAGCAGCAGGGCGACGAGACCGACCACCTCGGGCTCGTCGGGCAGGAGCTCGGCGAGGACCCGGGCGAGGCGGACAGCCTCGTCGCAGAGCTCGCTCCGGACCGCGCTGGCGCCGGTCGTGGGTCGATGGCCCTCGGTGAAAACCAGATAGATCACCCGGAGCACGCCCGCGAGGCGCTCCGGCCAGGTATCCGGCGGAGGCACGCGCAGCGGTATGCCGGCCTGGCGGATCTTGCGCTTCGCCCGGACCAGGCGCTGGGCCATGGTGGGCTCGGGCACCAGGAAGACGGCCGCGATCTCGCTCGTGGTGAGGCCGCACACCGAGCGCAGCGTCAGCGGCACCCGCACCCCGGGGTCCAGCGCCGGATGGCAGCACGTGAAGATGAGACTGAGCTGGTCGTCCTCGATCGTCCCCGGTGGTGATGGTGCGCCCGGATCTCCTCGCTCTCGCATCGCCGCTGCCTCCCTGTCCGGCCGTCGCGACTCCCGCCTCAGCCGGTCCAACGCCTTGTGCCGGGCGGTGCCGACCAGCCACGCCCCAGGGTTCGCTGGAACCCCGGCCGTCGGCCACTGGGCCACGGCTGCCGCGCACGCCTCCTGGACCGCGTCCTCGGCGACCTCGACGTCACCGACGAGGCGAGACACAGTGGCCACCGCCCGCCACCAGTGGGCCCGGAAGACCGGCTCCAGGTCGAGCGTCAGCCCCGGCCCCCGAACTCGACCAGCGGACGGATCTCGATCGAGGCTCCCCCTGAGCGGATGGTGGGAATGGTGGCCGCCCACCTGACGGCCTCGTCGAGGTCGGCGCAGTCGAGCAGGAAGTACCCACCGACCTGCTCCTTGATCTCGGCGAACGGACCGTCGGTGAGCAGCGTGTCACCATCGCGCAACGTCACCGTGGTGGTGGCACTGGAGGGCTGCAGGGCCCCGCTGTCGAGGTACACGCCGGCCTCGGTCATGGCGCGATGGACCGCGGCGAAGTCGGGGGCGTCCTCGGGCCGTGGGACGAAGTCCTCCCCGGGGTAGACCAGACACAGGTACTTCACCGTTCACCTCTCCTCTCGCCGGTGCCCGACGCCCCGGCAACCGGTAGTCGAACGATCGGGACCCGAATCGACAACGGCGCGGCTCGGGCCCTCGGACCAGCGATCAGCCGTTGCTGACGATCCGCGCCGGATCGACGAGCACGGCGGCACGACGTTCGGCGGCCATGACGCGGTCGTACTCGTCCCAGTCCTCGTGGGCGCCGCCGGCACCCCGGAAGACGGCCCGCAGGAGACCGGGGACGTCATCGGGCGGGACGCCGTCGAGAGGATCGTCGGGGCCGACGATGCGGATCGGGCCCTCGACGGCGACCCACTCCCAGCCGCTCCGGAAGACCACCGTCGCCCGGCCGCTGCGGCGCAGGTGTGACAGCTTGCGGGCATCACTCCCGACGACGAGGCCGATGACGGGCCGACCGGTTACCGGGTCGTCGACGAGGCCTGCGTTGACGATCGAGGCGTGCACGGACCCGTCGGCGCGCGTGGTGGCCACGACCGCCAGCCAGTGGTCCGCCGCGCCCAGGCGGCGGACAAGATCGAGGCTTGCCATGTGGTCCTCCTCAGGCGAATCTACCGGCCGCCATCGCCGTCACCGGCGCTCCACTGGTGGTCGGATGGGATCTGCCTGAATCGACCCGGCAGGTCGGTCGCTGCGACGCCGGCGGCGCCGCTAGGCGTCGACGAGGGCGTCCTCGGTGGCCCGCTCCTGGAGGTGGAGGTCGACCTTGCGCTTGATGCGCTGGAGGGCGTTGTCGATCGACTTGACGTGGCGTCCGAGTCGCTCGCTGATCTCCTGGTAGGACTTGCCCTCGACGTACAGGCGGAGCACGTCGACCTCGAGGACCGACAGCATCTCGGCCATGGACCTGCGCATGTCGTCCATGCGCTCCCGCGAGACGGCCTGCTCGGCCGGGTCGGTGCCGTGGTCGGAGCCGAGCAGCTTCTCGACCAGGCGGTCGTTGGGCTCGTCGTCGGGCCGCGTGGCCGAGATCGACACGTACTGGTTGAGGGGCTGGTGCTTGTGGCGGGTCGCCGTCTTGATGGCGGTGATCACCTGCCGGGTGATGCACAGCTCGGCGAAGGCCCGGAAGGACGACTGCCGATCGGGGCGGAAGTCCCTGGCCGCCTTGTACAACCCGATCAGGCCCTCCTGCTCGATGTCATCGGCGTCGGCGCCGACCAGGAAGTACGTGCGCGCCTTGGCCCGGGCGAAGCGCCGGTAGCGCTGAAGGAGGACGTCGAGGGCACAGCCGTCTCCGCCGTGGAACCGGGCCACCAGCTCGTCATCAGGGCAGTCGATGTCCGGGAGCCGGTCCATTCGAAGCGACATGTTCTCCACCCCTGCGGTGCTGTGACCGAGCTGTGATGCTCGATGGCTGTGTGGACTAGTTCTTTTTAACCAGTCCGAGCGTCCGTGTCAACCGTCACATCCGGTCCCGGATCAGGGCAGATGTACCCACACCCTCCCAGATGACACAAAATTTTCGGGTGCGGAGACTAGTACGACAGGGCCAGTCGCTGCCGAGCCACCTCGAAGCAGGCCACGGCGCCGGCGGCGGCGACGTTGAGGGAGGCGAGGCTCCCGACGCTGGGGATGGCCACGACCAGGTCGCAGCGCTGGCGGGTGAGCCGGGCCAGGCCCCGGCCCTCGGATCCCAGGACCAGGGCGAGCGGCTGGTCGGCCAGGGCCAGGCCGAACAGCGACGTCTCGGCCCGGCTGTCGAGCCCCACCGACCAGACGCCGTGGCGGGCCAGCTCGGCCAGACCGCCCGGCACGCTCGGGACCATGGCGATGGGGAGGCGCTCGATGGCCCCCGCCGCGGCCTTGGCCACCGTGGGCGTCACGTGGGCGGCACCGTGACGGCCCAGCACGGCTCCGGTCGCTCCCGCCCCCTCGGCCGTGCGCAGCAGGGCACCGAGGTTGTGGGGGTCGGTGACCCCGTCGAGGACCACGAGGAACGGGCTGGGCCCGCCCGGCGACCGCCGACACAGCGCGTCGAGGTCGACCTCGGGCAGCGCCTCGGCGTGGGCCAGCACCCCCTGCGGTACCTCCGTCCGGGACTCGGCGTCGAGACGCGACCTCGCGACCGTCCGCAGGCGCACCCCGCGCTCTGCGGCCAGCAGGCGGATCTCGTCGAGCAGCGGAGAGTCGTCCAGGCCCTCGGCCAGCCACACGTCCCGCGTCCGCCGACGCCCGGCGGCCAGCAGCTCGCGGACCGCCCGGCGCCCCTCCACCTGCTCGCCGCCCAGGCCGCGGGGCTGGCGCCGGGTCGCGTCCCGGGTTCCCGCCGGGGGGCGCTCGGCGGCTCGGCGCCCGTTCGTGACGCCCCTCGGAGCCTGCCCGCGGCGCGGCCGTCGGGAGCCGCCGGGGGGTCGAGGCCGGCCGGTCACCCGTCGCCTCCTTCCAGCAGCATCACCGCCAGACAGGCGATCCCCTCGGCCCGCCCCAGGGACCCCAGTCCTTCGGACCGCTTGGCCTTCACGCTCACGGGTGCCTGGAGGACGCCGCTCAGTCGGTCCTGGAGCCGCGTGCGGTACGGAGCGAGCATCGGCGTCTCGAGCACCACGGTGCAGTCGGCGTTGACCGGTCGCCATCCTGCGTCGTGCACCATGGCGGTCACCCGTCCCAGGATCGCCACGCTGTCGGCGCCCGACCACGTCGGGTCGGTGTCGGGGAAGTGCTGGCCGATGTCCCCCAGGGCGGCGGCCCCGAGCATTGCGTCGGCGAGCGCGTGGGCGACCACATCGCCGTCGCTGTGCCCCGCCAGGCCCGGCGACCCCTCGATGGCGACACCGCCGAGCACGAGCGGCCGGCCAGGTTCGGTGCTGAACCGGTGGACGTCGAAGCCGAGCCCCACCCGACTGGTCATGCCCGGAGGAGCGCTTCCAGCACGACGAGATCGGAGGGCTCGGTCAGCTTCACGTTGCGGGGATCGCCCGGCACCACTACGACCGTCCCCCCGGCTGCCTCGACGAGGGCGGCGTCGTCAGTGGCCTCGCCTCCCCCCCCGTGGGCCGAGCGCAGCCCGGCCGCCCGGAAGGCCTGCGGCGTCTGCACCGCAACCAGCTCGCTGCGGTCCAGTGTGGAGACGACCCGGCCGTCGGCGACCTGCTTGACGGTCTCGGCGACCGCAAGGCCGGGAACCGCGGCGTCCACACCGGGAACGAGCGCGTCGACCACCGCGCCGAACAGCCCGGCTCCGGCCAGGGGGCGGGCGGCGTCGTGGACGACGACCACCCCGGCGTCGCCCGGAACGGCGTCCAGGCCGGCTCGCACCGATGCGGCGCGGGTGGATCCGCCGGCGACGACGACATCGGCCCCGCGATCATTCCCTCGCGCCGGACCGGGGACGACCAGCACGACCCCTTCGGCCACCGATCGGGCCGCCTCCATCGACCAGTCGAGCACCTGGCGTCCGGCCAGGGACTCGAACTGCTTGAGCCGTCCGAAACGACTCGAGCTTCCCGCCGCGACGACGATGACCCAGACCCCAGGCCGCCGCGTTCCCCGCTTACCCACTCGTGTGAGCGCAGGCGCCGCTATCGAGACGCGGCGCCCACTAGGGCAGCGCCTCGTTCAGCTTCTCCTCCGCCTCCTCCTCGCTCACGCCGATGGCGAAGGTGAGCTCGGAGACCAGGATCTGGCGGGCGCGTGTGAGCATGCGCTTCTCGCCCGCCGACAGGCCCTTGTCCTTATCCCGAATGGAGAGGTTTCGGACGACCTCGGCGACCTGGTAGATGTCGCCGGACTTGAGCTTCTCGACGTGGTTCTTGTACCGACGAGACCAGTTGGTCGGCATCCGGGCCTCCTTCTTGCGAAGGACGGCGAACACCTCCTCAACCTCTTCGTCGTTGATGACCTCTCGGAGGCCGACCTCGTCAGTGTTGTCGGCCGGGACCATGAGGGTCAGGTCCCCATACGCAAGGCGGAGCACCAGGTACTCGCGGTTCTCGCCGAAGACGTCCTTCTTCTCTCGCTTTTCGATCACGGCGGCGCCGTGATGGGGGTAGACGACCTTGTCACCGACGTCGAACGACATACCACTCCCAAGAACGAGACGGCGAGGGGGATATCCCTAGGGTACGGGGAGGAGGCGACTTGGACAACTTTGCGGGCGAGGTGTTTGCCAGGCAAGGGTCCCGGCCCTCCCCGGGCAGGTGCGAGCTACGCTGCGGCTCCAGATGCAGCACGGCGAGTTGGTGGCCAGATCGGAGCTGTTCAGGGGACTCGATCCCCCCGCCCTCGACCAGGTGGTGGAGGCGACGCGGGCGGTCACCCTCCAGCGCAACGACATGGTCTTCGCCCAGGACGACCCGGCCGAGGAGTTGTTCATCGTCCGGTCCGGGCGGATCGCCATCGCCCAGCGGTCGCCCGACGGCCGTCAGACCATGGTCGCCCTCATGGAGCAGGAGGATCTGTTCGGCGACATGCCCCTGTTCGACGGCCGCCCCCGCTCGGCCGAGGCCAGGGCCCTCGAGCCCTCCCAGCTGGTCGGTGTGCCGTACCTTCCGATCAGGGAGGTCCTGGCCCGGCAGCCGGAGCTGCTCTGGTCGGTGGTCTCCATGCTGGCCGGCCGCCTTCGGGCCACCAACGCCGCGCTCGCCGACAGCGTGTTCCTCGACGTTCCCGGCCGGACGGCCAAACGCCTGCTCGAGCTGGCCGGCCCCGCCGACGAGTTCGTCCTGCCCGTCACCCAGGAGGAGCTGGCCGGCCTCGTCGGCGCGTCGCGAGAGCGGGTCAACAAGGCGCTCGCCGCCTTCCTGCGCCTCGGGTGGCTGCAGCAGGCCGATCGCCACTACCGCATCGTCGACCGCGAGCAGATGACGCGCCGGGCGACCTGATCGCCCCCGCTCAGCTGTAGCGGTCCAGGATGCTGGTCTCTGCCAGCCGGGAGAGCCCGTCCTTCACGGCCCGGGCCCGGGCCCCACCCACCCCGCCGACCTCGTCGAGGTCCTCCACCGTGGCCCGCATGGTCTTCTGCAGGGTCGCGAAGTGGGCGACGATGCGATCGATCACGGTGTCCGGGAGGCGGGGGATCTTCGAGAGCAGTCGGAAGCCGCGTGGCTCGAGGCTGGCGTCGAGCTCCACCTCCGGTGCGATGCGAAGGATGCGGGCGACGTTCTTCACGTCGAGGAGGTCCTCGCTGGACAGGCTGGCCAGCTCCTCCATGGCCTGGTCGAGGCCTCGCGCTCCCTGCTCGTTGAGGTAGTCCTTCACCACCAGACGGCGGTCGTCGTCGACCCCGCCCATCAGCTCGTCGAGGGCCAGGAGGAGCAGACGCCCGTCCTCGCCCAGCTCCACCAGGTACCCGTGCACCTCCTCGGCGATGCGGCGAACCATCTCTGCCCGCTGCAGCACCGTGGCGACGTCGCGCACCGTGACGAGATCCTCCACCTCGAGGGTGGACAGGGAGCTGCTCACGGTGTCGAGCCGGTTCTTGTAGCGCTCGAGGGTCTGGAGCGCCTGGTTGGCCCGGTTGATGAGCTGGGGGATGGGCTGCAACGGGTGCTTGAGGTCGTGCCGGTAGACGGCAATGATCGACATGTCCTCGGACACCGAGATCACCGGCACGTCGATCGACCGCGCCACCCGCTCGGCGGTGCGGTGACGGGTCCCCGTCTCGGTCGTGGGCACGTTCGGGTTGGGGACGAGGTGCACGTTGGCCCGGGCGATCCGGCTGGCGTCGGGCGACAGGATGATCGCTCCGTCCATCTTGGCCAGCTCGGACAGCCGCTGCGGAGTGAACCCGGCGTCCACCAGGAAGCCGCCTGAGCAGATGGAGAGCACCGCGGGGCCGTCACCCACGATGATGAGCGCCCCCATGTTGGCCTGGAGGATGCGATCGAGGCCCTCACGCAGTGGACGTCCAGGAGCCACCACCGCCAACGCCTCGATCATGGCCACGCTACGCCCGGCCAGCACAGGCGAATCGTAGCCCCGAGGTGCCGAAGCGATCGATACTTACTGGGCCAGGCCTATCGGCCCGCCTCCCGGGCCGGCTGTACTCTCTCGCCGACCTCCCGGGCCGGCTGTGCTCTCGAGCCGACCTCCCGGGCCGGCTGTGCTCATCGGCCGCTCGGACAACAGGAGCTCGACGGCCTCGGCCAGGGTGGCCACTCTCACGACCTCCATCCCCGCCGGTCCTGGGGGCCCCGAGGCCGGCACCACGGCGCGGCGGAAGCCGAGGCGCACGGCCTCGGCCAGGCGCCGCGGCAGCTGCGCCACTTGACGGACCTCGCCGCCGAGGCCGACCTCGCCGCAGACCACGAGGTCCGGCGGCAGTGCCCGCCCGCTCACCGCCGAGGCCAGGGCGAGCCCGAGGGCGAGATCGGCGGCGGGCTCGGTCACCCGTACCCCGCCCGTGACCGACGCGTACACGTCGGCTCCCGTGAGAGCCAACCCAACGCGCTGCTCGAGAACGGCGAGCTGCAGCGCCATGCGCCCGCTGTCCAGGCCCTGGGCGGAACGCCGGGGCATCGGGAGCTTGGTCGGGGCCACCAGCGCCTGGAGCTCGACCAGCAGCGGACGCTGGCCCTCCATGGTGGGAAGCACCACACCGCCTGGCACTCCCGTCTGTCGATCTCCCAGCAGCAGCTGGCTGGGATCGGCGATGCCGGCCAGGCCAGCCTCGGCCATCTCGAACAGCCCGAGCTCTCCCGTGGGACCGAAGCGGTGCTTGGTGGCCCGCAGCAGCCTGAGGGCGTGGTGGCGCTCCCCCTCGAAGGACAGCACGGTGTCGACGACGTGCTCGAGCACCCGAGGTCCGGCCAGGGCTCCCTCCTTGGTCACGTGGCCCACCAGCAAGGTGGCCACGGCCGACGACTTGGCCACCTGCAGCAGCTGCGACGCGCACTCGCGGACCTGGGTGACGGTGCCCGCCGTCGACCCCAGCTCGGGGTCGAGCACGGTCTGGATGGAGTCGACGACAACGACATCGGGGCGCAGGTCGGCGACCGCCTGGAGCACGTTGGGTAGCGAGGTGTCCGCGAGCAGCCACAGGCCGGGCAGCAACGCTCCGAGGCGCTCGGCCCGCAGGCGGACCTGCTGGGCAGACTCCTCGGCCGACACCAGCAGGGCCTTCGTCCCCGCCGCGGTCATCGCCGCCACCGCCTGCAGCAGGAGCGTTGACTTGCCGATCCCCGGCTCGCCGCCCACCAGCGTGACCGAGCCGGGCACCACCCCGCCGGCCATCACCCGGTCCAGCTCGGCCAGTCCCGTCGGCATCGGCGCCGAGTCGGCCGCGTCGACGTCGGCGATCGGGCGCGGGGGCTCCGGCGGTTGAGCGCCGGTCGCGGGGCGACGTCCCTTGTGAGCGGGGACCGTCTCTTCGACCAACGAGTTCCAGGCGTCACACGACGGACATCGCCCGCTCCATCGAGCGGAGACGCTGTCGCACTGGTGGCAGCGGTGCACGGTGCGGTCGCGGCTCATTGGGTGGCACCGTATCGGCAGGGTGCGACAGTCAAGTGGATGCCTGGCGCCTGAGGGGCGGTGAGGGAGCGGCCTCATCACGTTCGCGCGAGCGGCACAAGGTGCCAGACAAAGCGAGAGAAGATAAGTGG
>DASXYV010000142.1:0-3045 GCA_036502305.1 Acidimicrobiales bacterium | reverse complement strand
AGGGCTCGCTGCTGGGATTCCTCCACGAGGGCCCCCTGACCGGCTGGGACCTGATCCGACGGGTCGAAGGTGGGCTCTCCCGCTTCTGGAACGTCACCTCCAGCCACGTGTACCGCGAGCTGCGTGTGCTCGAGGAGCGTGGGCTCATCGAGGCCGGTCGCCCGGGTGTGCGGGACCGCGTCCCGTTCTCGATCACCGAGCCGGGGCGCAGAGAGTTCCACGAGTGGATCCGTCGTCCGCCCGCAGCCGAGCAGATCCGCTTTCCCCTGCTCGTCTCCTTGTGGTTCGGTCGCCACCTCGAGCCGTCGCGGCTCGCCGCCTTCGTCGAAGAGGCCCGGCACGAGCATGGCGAGCGCCTGGATCTCTACGAGTCGCTCGGCGGGTACGTCGAGACCGACGACCCCTACCGAGACGCGGTGATCCGCTTCGGGATCGCCTACGAGCGCGCAGTCATCGGCTGGCTCGACGAGCTACGAGAGGTGCGTCGAACGAGCTGAGCTCAGTGGGCTGGGCTCGAGTGAGCTGAGCTCGAACGAGCAACGACTCGACGAAGCCGGTGTTCGGCGCCTCCAGGATCACCAAGCTCCGGAGGGCATGGAACGCCGTCCCTGGTTTTCGCACCGAGGATGACGTGACCACACCGTGGAGCGGCCGATCACACACCGACCCGCCGAGCCTGGGCCCCACTCTGGGGACCGCAGACTGCGGGTACTGCTGAGTCAGCGCTTTCTGGCGCTCGTGGTCTTCCGGGCCCGCTTGGCGACGGGACGTCGGGTTGTCTTCTTGGCTGCGGGACGCCGAGCAGCCTTCTTCGCTGCCGGCCGCCTCGCCGTCTTCTTGGCTGCGGGACGCCGAGCAGCCTTCTTGGCCGCCGGACGCCGAGCAGTCTTCTTGGCTGCCGGCCGCCTCGCCGTCTTCTTGGCTGCGGGCCGCTTTGCCGTCTTCTTGGCTGCGGGCCGCCGAACTGCCTTGCGGGCAGTCGTGCGCTTGATCGTCTTGCGCGCAGCGGTGCTGCGCTTGACGGCCTTCCTGGCTGTGGTCTTCTTCGCGGCAGGTCGCCGGCTCACCGACTTCTTGCTCGCTGACTTCTTGGGTGCAGCTCTAGCCACCCGTCTCCTTGCTACTACCACCGTCATCACCCCCATCTCGTGTTGGACTATATGACGGAGCACATAAATGGTAGCGGGAGTTATGTGTGTCGGGGTGGATGGTGCAGTGTCGCGCGTGTAATCGAGCGGACGCGGTCCACGTCAGCGGGGTCACGGGCGGATTGCGCGTCGTACTTGGTTGGCTCTTGTCGTAGCTTTTGTTGGGGTACGGATCAGTCTCGATTGTGTCCGAAGTGGGTGGGTGACCGGGTGGTAAACCGGAGCGTCGCCAGTGCCGGAACTCGGCCCCGTTCGGCACCTCCACTTACCGGCGTGGCCTCAGTTTCCTTGTCGCTCGAGACCGCGCTCGGTAGCCTCGGCGCCGGCGGAAACGAGCAATGGGGGGCTGATAGTGGGGTCGGGGGGCTCGAGGGTCTCGGCATCGATCGCCTCGGGATCGGTCGGCTCGGGCGAGGAGCCGGACCTCGTCGCCCGGATCGCGACCGGCGACGGCTCGGCCCTCCGTCATCTCTACGCGCGCTACGGGTCGCTCGTGCACTCGATCGCGGCCCGGGTGACCCAGGATCGGTGCGCGGCGGAGGACGTGGCCCAGCAGGTCTTCATCCTGGTATGGGAGCGGCCGACGGCGTTCGCTCCCGATCGTGGGTCACTGCCCGCCTGGCTGGCCACGCTCGCCCACGGTCGGGCGGTCGATCACGTGCGTCGCGAGCAAGCGGGTCGCCGAAGGGAGCAGCAGCAGCTCCCGGGCGCACCGTCCGACGTCGAGGAGCTGGCGACGACGTTGGCTGTGGCGACGCGGGTCCGTCGAGCCGTCGATGCGCTGCCGGACGACCAGCGCGCGGCGATCGTGCTCGCCTACTACGACGCCAAGACGTATCGCCAGGTCGCAGCGACGCTGGACATCCCCGAGGGGACGGCCAAGTCACGCTTGCGTCTCGGGCTCAGGCGTATCGCCAAGCGTCTCGAGGAAGAGGGGCTCGGGGCCTCTGGGCGCGCCTCCCCGTCTGCCTCTCGGGCCTCGGGTGACTCGCAGACGGCGCCCAGTCACGGCACTATTGAGCGAGGTGATCTGGGGCTGAGAGCCTCCAGGAGGTCCCTCACCCACGCCGCGTCGACAACGGCCGAGCCCCAGGACGGATTGTGCCCACCCTGGAAGACACACCACCCTCCGGTACCGCACTGAGCGCCCCACGGCCCCGTAGGGGCCGGCGACTCGCAGTTGTCGCCCTGGCCCTCGGCGTCGTCGCCGGCGGCGTCGCCTTCGTGGTCACCCGGATCGGCGGCCCGAGCGCCTCCCCGGGGTGCACGGCAACGGTGGGGTCGCGCAGCTATCCGCTCGAGCTGGCCCAGGCGGCCAACGCGGCCACGATCGCCGCCGTCGGCAAGCGCGACGGCATCGAGGACCACGGCGTGACGGTCGCCCTGGCTGCTGCGCTCCAGGAGTCGAAGCTGCACAACCTCCCCAATGGCGATCTGGACTCCGTCGGACTGTTCCAGCAGCGCCCGTCCCAGGGGTGGGGCCCCGCCTCGTCGCTCATCATCCCCAGCTATGCGGCGTCGGCGTTCTACCGGGCCCTCGTGCAGGTCCCGGGGTGGGCGTCGCTGCCAGTCACCGACGCCGCCCAGCGGGTGCAGCACAGCGCCGCGCCCCAGGCCTACGCCGCCTGGGAGCCAGAGGCCCGCGACGTGGCCCAGGTGCTGACCGGTGAGGTCCCCAGCGGTCTGACCTGCCAGTTCTCGACGCCTACCACGACCAGCGGGGCCAGCACCCTCACCAACGCCGTCACGACCGAGCTCGGATCACCCGCGCTGGGCGCCGCCTTGACGCCGGCTCGGGGCTGGACGGTGGCGAGCTGGCTGGTGGCCAACGCCTATGCCTACCGCATCACGGCGGTGACCTTCGCCGGCCTGCGGTGGACGCCCTCCTCGGGCAAGT
>DASXYV010000141.1:0-2275 GCA_036502305.1 Acidimicrobiales bacterium | reverse complement strand
AACTTGATGAGCGCGATGCACGGTAGCCAGGCGATGGGCGATGACCAGGCCCGTGCGATCGGCCATCAGCCGGTCGAGGGCTTCGAGGACCAGCGCTTCGGTGGCAGCGTCGAGCGCGGAGGTGGGCTCGTCCAGCACGACGATGGGCGCGTCGCGGACAAAGGCCCGGGCGATGGCGACCCGCTGGCGCTGGCCGCCCGACAACGTGACGCCACGGTCGCCGACGGGCGTGTCGAGGCCGCGGGGCTCGGCGACGAGCTCGTCATAGATGTTGGCCAGGCGGGCGGCGTGCTCGACAGCCCTGTCGGTCGCGTCGAGTCGTCCGTAGCGAATGTTCTCCCTGACACTGATGGGGAAGAGAACGGGGTCCTGAGGAACCAGCGAGATCTGGTTACGGAGCCAGCCGAGGGGGAGGTCACGGACGTCGACGCCGTCCACGAGGATCCGTCCCCCGTTGGTGTCGTACAGGCGCAAGAGCAGGCTGACGATGGTCGACTTTCCCGCTCCCGTGGGGCCTACCAGCGCGACGAGCTCGTCGGGGCCGGCGTCGAAGGTCACCCCGTGGAGCACCCGGTGATCCTCCGAGTAGCCGAAGGTCACCTCGTCGAAGTGGACCTCGCCGCGGGCGAGGCGGGAAGGAGCTCTGGCACCTCGTCGCTGGGCCACCTGCGGCTCGTCGAGCACTTCGAACACCCGCTGGGCACCGGCCGCGGCCGAGGCCAGGTCGGCGGTGAGCGTCGTGAGCGACGACACCGGGCCGTAGATGGCGCCCGCGTAGGCGATGAGGACGAGCACCTCGCCGGCGGTCAACTGCCCGGACAGGGCCCGCCGGGCGGCCACCCAGGTGACGAGGGCCAAGCCCAGAGCCAGCACGAAGTCGACTAGTAGCCCGAAGACCGTCTGGTCCGTCACGAGGCGCATCATGGCTCGCCGGCTGGCCTCGGCACGGGCCAGGAACCGCTTCACCTCGTGGCCCTCCCGGCCGAAGGCCTGCACGGTACGGATGCCCACGAACGCCTGCTGGGCGTGCGAGTAGACATCCGACTCCCGTTCGTGGACCGCGAGCGAAGCCGAATTGATCCTCGTCCTGAACCGCCGAGCAGTGAGGGCTGCTGCCGGCACGCTGACCAGGGAGAGCAGGGCGAAGACCGGGTCGAGCCGGACCATCACGACCATCGTCCCCACCAGAGCGAGCACGGCGGCGACGAACGGGGCGAGCCCCTCGTGCAACACGCTCTGGACCGCGTAGGTGTCGGTCGTGACCCGGTACACGGCGTCTCCCGTTCCCCGCTCGTCGTGGAAGCGCAGCGACAACCGCGTCATGTGGCCGAACAACCTGGCTCGCAGGTCTCTGATCAGACGTTGCGACAGCCCGAACATGAGCTTGGTCTGGAGCAGGCCCAGTGCTCCGGAGAGCACGAACAGAGTCATCGTGAGAAGCACCGTCACCGCGAGGGCGGCCGAGCGAGACAAGCCGAACAGCTGCTGGGTCCCGAGCACGTCGTCGACGAGGATCTTGGTGGGCCAGGGCTGGGCCAGTCCCACGAGCGTCGCACCCAGGGTCGCCGCCAGGCCGGCGGCGACAGCCCAGCTATGGGGACGGAGGAGGCCAACGAGGCGGCGCTCGACGGCGAAGGTCCGAACCAGTTGTTGCGAGCCCACGGCCCGGTACCAGGTGGCGTCGCGGGGAGTGAGCATGTCCCGTCTCGCCCACAGCACCCCCGTGGCTGCCACCAGGGCCACGACGGCAAGCATCGAGGCGGGTGTGGAGTGCATCGTCACCCGCTAGGGCGCTGTCGGCCAGGCCCGGCGATCAGGACCGGCGAGCTTGCGTATGACCCGTGCAGGGTTCCCGGCCATGACGGTCCAGGGCTCGCAATCACCGGCGACGACCGACCGGGCTCCTACGACGACCCCCTCGCCGATGCTCACCCCCGGAAGCACCACCGACTCGAACCCGATCCACACTGCGTCGCCGACGGTGACCGGACGGGTCTCACTCTCGGCGACGAACCTCCGGGGTTGGGTGGGTGGCTCACGCTCCAGTGCCCGCCGCCGGTCGAGCGGGTCCAGCGGGGTGCGATAGGTGTCCATGATGACGACGCTCCATGCCAGAAGGCAGTAGCTGCCCACGGTGATCCGCTCGTCGGACACGAACCTCGTGCCGTTCGTCATGCTGAACTGGCCGAGGGTCACCTCACCGCGAGGCCCGAGGTCGAACATCGTTCCGCCGTAGGTGCTGGTGCCCTTGCCGACACGCACTCCGAAGGGGGGC
>DASXYV010000140.1:0-2206 GCA_036502305.1 Acidimicrobiales bacterium | reverse complement strand
CGGGCTGGGCGAGGCGATGTACGAGCGCGAGAGCAGTCCCTTCGGCTGGGAGCCGTTCTCGGACACCGAGACCGCACTGCGGGGGCTGCGCGCCGCCGGCGTCCCCGTCGGTGTGGTGAGCGACACCGGCTGGGACATCCGTCCGGTGTTCGCCGCCCACGGCCTCGACCAACTGGTCGATGTGTTCGTCCTGTCCTGCGAGCACGGCGTGACCAAGCCGGCACCGCGACTGTTCGAGTCCGCTTGTGACGCGCTTCGAGTGGCTCCGGCAGCGACCCTCATGGTGGGCGACAACCCGCTCACCGACGGCGGCGCCGTCCAGGTCGGGCTCACCGTGTACCTGTTCCCCCCGGCCGACAACGACAACGATCGGGGCCTCGACGCCGTCCTGACCGTGATGGGCGTGGCTACCGCTGCGGCCGAGTCCCGCCCCCCGGCCTCGTGAGCTAGAGGACCACGACCGAGCGGAGCACCTCGCCGCGGGTCATCCGGGCCAGGGCAACCTCGACGTCCTCGAGTCCGATCGTCTCCGACACGAACCCGTCGAGGTCCAACCGTCCGCTCAGATAGAGATCCACCATCATCGGGAAGTCCCGCGTCGGCAGGCAGTCGCCGTACCAGGACGACTTGAGCGCGCCCCCGCGCCCGAAGAGCTCGATCATCGGCAGCTCCACGTTCATCGTGGGATCGGGGACGCCCACCTGGACGAGCGTGCCGGCCAGGTCGCGGGCGAAGAAGGCTTGGCGATAGGTCTCGGGCGATCCCACCGCCTCGACGACGACGTCGGCCCCCGTACCTCCGGTGAGCCGTCGCACCGCCTCCACGGGATCCTCACGCGACGCGTCGACGATCTGGGTGGCCCCGAACCGGCGGGCCCACTCGAGCTTGCGCGCGTTGACGTCGACGCCGATCACCACCCGGGCCCCGGCCAGCGCCGCCCCGGCGATGGCCGCGTCGCCCACCCCACCGCAGCCGATGACGGCGACCGTGTCTCCCCGGCGCACGCCACCCGTGTTCACCGCGGCCCCGAACCCCGCCATCACCCCGCAGCCGATCAACCCGGCTGCCTCCGGACGCGCCGCGGGATCGACCTTGACGGCCTGCCCGGACGCCACCAGGGTCAGCTCGGCGAGGGCCCCGATGCCGAGTGCCGGCGTCAGCGCGGTGCCGTCGGCCAGAGCCATGGGCTGGGCGGCATTCCGGCTGTCGAAGCAGTACCAGGGCCGGCCTCGACGGCACGAGCGACAGTCGCCGCACGGCGCCCTCCATGCCAGCACGACGTAGTCACCGGGCGCGACGTTGTTGACGCCCTCGCCCACCGACTCCACCCGACCGGCTGCCTCGTGGCCCAGCAGGAAGGGAAAGTCGTCGTTGATGGCGCCCTCGCGGTAGTGCAGGTCGGTGTGGCACACGCCGCACGCCTGGACCCGCACCGCGACCTCCCCGGGCCCGGGATCGGGAACGACCACCTCCTCGATCGTGACCGCGGCACCCTTCTTCGGAGCCACCACGCCCCGCACCACGCTCGCCATGGTCGTCCTCCCGCTGGCCCGGCAGTCTGCCGGGCAGCCTACCGTCGGCCTAGTGACCGACGGCGGCCCGGAGCGACTGGCGAAGCGAGCCCATGGTGCTCAGCACCGCCGTCGGCTCGTAACCGCAGTGGGCCATGCAGTTGGCACAGCGAGGATCCCTCCCTCGCCCGTAGCGCGACCAGTCGGTCTCATCCACCAGCTCCCGGTAGCTCGTGGCGTAGCCGTCGGACATCAGATAGCAGGGCCGTTGCCAGCCGAGCACCGAGAAGCTGGGGATGGCCCAGGCGGTGCAGTCGAAGTCGACCTTGCCCTCGAGGAAGTCGAGGAACAACGGGGAGTGGTTGAGACGCCAACGGCGGCGGGCTCCTCCCGAGAACGCCTCTCGAAACAGTCGTCGCGTCTGTTCCACCCCAAGGAAATGGTCCTGGTCGGGGGCCTTCTCGTAGGCGTAGGCCGGCGAGATCATCATCTGGTCGACCTCGAGCTCATCGTTCAGGAAATCGAGCACGTCCCGCACGGTCTTCGGCTCATCTGTGCTGAAGAACGTGGTGTTCGTCGTGACCCGAAAGCCGCGCTCCTTCGCCTCCCTGATGGCCGCCACGGCCTGGTCGAACACCCCTTCCCGACACACCGACTCGTCGTGACGCTCGCGCAGGCCGTCGATGTGGACGGCC
>DASXYV010000139.1:0-3803 GCA_036502305.1 Acidimicrobiales bacterium | reverse complement strand
ACGCTCGTGCGCCGGCGCGAGGAGTACGGCTTCAGCTACTGGGTGGTCCACGACGGCGACATCGACGCCTTCGCCCCGGTCGTGGCCAGGTTGGCCGGCACCTAGCCTTGCCGGCGAAGCCGCCCAGCGCACGGCCCAGAGAACGACTCGGCGTCTTCGGGGGGACTTTCGACCCGGTCCACGTCGGCCATCTCGTGGCCGCGGTCAACGCCCGTCACGCCCTCGACCTCGACCGGGTGCTCCTCGTGGTCGCCAACCAGCCCTGGCAGAAGCACGCCCGCACGGTGACGCCCGCCTCCGACCGCTACGCCGTCGTCGAGGCCGCCGTGACCGGCGTGGACGGGATCGAGGCCAGTCCACTGGAGGTCGAGCGCGGTGGGCTCTCCTACACCGCCGACACCCTCGACGAGCTGGCCGGGCGCCATCCCGACGCCGAGCTGTTCCTCGTCATCGGGGCCGACGTGGCCGACGACCTGGACAGCTGGGAGCGGGTGGAGGCCGTGCGCGACCGGGTGACGCTGGTCGTCGTCAACCGCCCGGGCGTTCGCCCGACCAAGCCGCTGTCGGGATGGGAGGTGGTCAGTGTCGAGATCCCCGGCATCGACATCTCCAGCACGGACCTTCGGGCCCGCGCCGTGGACGGACGCCCGCTGGACTTTCTCGTGCCGGAACCCGCGGTCCGTCTCATACGCCAGCGCGGTCTGTACGCTAGGCGGTAGGTGAGCACGATCGAGATACCGAGCGGACTCGGCAGCGGGGTCGGTACGGGTGCCGACCGGGCCCGGTCGTTGGCGGTGGTGGCCGCTCGGGCCGCGGCCGACAAGAAGGGCGAATCGACCGTCATCCTGGAGATGGGTCCCCTCCTGGCCGTCACCGACGCCTTCGTCATCACCAGCGGCGGCAACCCTCGCCAGGTCCGGACCATCGCCGACGAGGTCGAGGACCAGGTCAAGGCGGCCGGCGCCGGGGGTCCCCTCCGGGTCGAGGGCCTCGACGACGCCCGCTGGATCCTCCTCGACTACGGCGATGTCGTGGTGCACGTGTTCCTCGAGGAAGCCCGCCGGTACTACGACCTCGAGCGGCTGTGGGCCGACGCGCCCCGCCTCGCCTGGCAGAACGGCCGAGAGCCGGATCAGCGACCCAGCGACGGGAAGTCGGAGCGCCCGAGCGGGCCCTGAGTCAGGGTCCCATCGCCGGCGGGCACCTCGACGGGCCGGCCGGCCAGGGTGAACTGCACCTTGGCGATGCCGGGCACGCTGGTGGCGGTGAACACGAGCTGGGCCACGGCCAGGATCTGCTCCTGGCCCCCCACCTGCCCGAACGCGCCCCCGAGGTCGATTGTGCCCACCCCGAAGCCCACGGGGCCGGCCGACACCGAGGTCTGGGCGGTGATGGAGGTGCGCAGCCCGTCGGCCACCTCGGTGTCGGTGGGCCCGGCGAGGAGGGCGCTCAGCGCCTCGGGAAGCGTGGCGGGGGCTCGGACGCCCCGGGTGACCGGTACCAGCCCGGTGATCCCCACCAGGTAGACGTTGACCGGCACCCGGGGGCCGGGAACGCCCGGTCCGACGATCGTCGTCGAGGGCGCCAGCAGGTCGAAGGGGATGTCCTTGCGGGCGATGGCCTGGGGCTGCGAGTCGGCGGGTATCCCGCAGGCGACCAGGCTGCCCGCCACGACCAGGGCGGCCGTTGCTCCAGCGGCGTCGCCCCACCGCTGTCGGTGGACCGCCCTCATAGGGGCGCGGCCTCAGCGAGCGGTCCACCCGGCGCGGGCCGGATGGGCAGCTCGACCACGAACCGTGAGCCACCTCCGGAACGATCCTCGACCCAGACCCGTCCCCCATGGAGGTGGACGTGCTCGGCCACCAGCGCCAAGCCGAGCCCGGTGCCGTCACCCGCGCCCCGACGGCCGGCCGCCGAGCCGCGGAAGAAGCGCTCGAAGATCCGCTCCCGGCCCTCCGCGGGCACGCCGGGCCCGGCGTCCTCGACGATCAGCCGCACCGTGTCGCCGGTCGCCTCCACCGCCAGCCTGGTCACGCCGCCGGCGTAGACGCTGGCGTTCTCGACCAGGTTGGCGACGACGCGCTCGATGCGCCGCTTGTCGACCGAGACCTGCAGACCGGCCACGTCGGGGGCGAGCTCCACGGGAAGGGTGCCGTTCCCGCCGGCTTGCACGGCATGCTGCACCAGCTCGTCGACGCGCACGTCGTCGAGAGACAGCTCGGCGGATCCGGTGTCGAAGCGGGAGATCTCGAGCAGGTCGGTGACCATGCGCTGGAAGCGCCGCAGCTCTGCGGCCAGCAGGTCCACGGCCTGTCGCGAGCGGTCGGGGAGCTCCTGGCGCCGAGCCTCCAGCACGCCGATCGACGTCGAGAGGGTTGTCAGGGGCGACCGGAGCTCGTGGCTCACGTCCGAGGTGAAGCGCGCCTCACGCTCGATCCGCTCCTGAAGCCGGTCGGCCATTCGGTTGAAGGAGGAGGCCAGTGTCGCCAGGTCGGCCTCGTCGAAGGTCTCCAGGCGGGTGTCGAGGCGCCCGCCGGCGATGGCCACGGCGGCGTGGGCCACGTCGCCGAGCGGACGTAGCGCCCTTCCGCTGGCCCAACGGCCGATCACGATCCCGGCGAGGGTGATGGCGACCGAGCCGGCGGCGAGGGTGAGGGCCAGGATCCGCAGCGTGTGATCGAGCTCCTGGAGCGAGAACACCTCGAAATAGGCCCCTCCGACCACGGGGATCGGGATGCCCACTCCCATCTGCAGCGAACCGGCGAGGCTGAAACGCTGGCTCGCGGGCGTGCCCCCGATGACCTGGCTGCGAAGGTGCGCGGGTATGGCGTCCCGGCCGACGGTGAGCGAGGTGGCGAACCACCGGCCGCCTTCGTAGAGGACCGAGCGGGAGCCCGGGACGGTGTCGAGGGAGGCCAGCAGGGGCGGGATGTCCGGCTGCGTCGACCGCAGCGCCGCCCGCACCAGATTGGCGTTCACGTAGGCCTGGCGCAGCACCGCGCTCTGTCGCTCGTGCAGGAAGTACTGGCGGGCGGTGAAGTAGGTGAGTGTGGACAGCGCCACCGACAGGACCAGGGCGCCGAGGGCGAAAGCGGCGGTGACCCTGGACCGGACTCCCAGCCGGCGGTGCCGCCTCGGCATCTCAGGCGACCAGCATGTCAGGACACCAGCTTGTAGCCGAGCCCCCGTACGGTCACCACGTGACGGGGGTTGGCGGCGTCGGGCTCGATCTTGGTCCGCAGCCGCCGGATGTGCACGTCGACCAGTCGCCCGTCACCGAAGTAGTCGTAGCCCCAGACCCGCTCGAGGAGCTGTTCCCGACTGAACACCTTGCCCGCGCTGCCGGCCAGCTCGCACAGGAGGTGGAACTCGGTCCGCGTCAGGTGGATCTCCTCGTCGCCGCGTCGCACGGCGCCCTCTTCGGGGACCACCACGACGTCACCGAACGTCATGGTCGGCGATCCGCCGTTGCCGGCCCGCACCCGGCGCAGGAGGGCCCGGATGCGGGCGGCCAGCTCCTTGGCGACGAACGGCTTGGTCACGTAGTCGTCGGCACCGGCCTCCAGACCGGCGACCACGTCATGGGTGTCGGAGCGGGCCGTGACCACGAGCACAGGCACCGAGCTGACGCGCCTGAGCTCCCGGCAGCACTCGAGGCCGTCGATGCCGGGCAGCATGAGGTCGATGAGCACGACGTCGGCCGGCCGCTGGGCGAAGGTCTCGAGCCCGTCCTCGCCGGTCGCCGCCTCGTCGATGTCGTAGCCCTCGTCCTCGAGGGCGAGTCGCATCGACGCTCGAATGCG
>DASXYV010000138.1:0-4204 GCA_036502305.1 Acidimicrobiales bacterium | reverse complement strand
CGAAGGCTTTGTCCGCAGCCGCACGACCAGCATGCGACTTCTCCGCCTTGTCGATCCGCGCTTGCTCTTGGGTCAGGATCTGGCGCTCGGCTCGCAGCACCGAGCAGCTGATCGAGCTCGGTGGTGTCGTCACGATCGTCGCCGGAACCTGAGTCGTCGGCGTCGATGTCGTCGAGGTCGCGGGAGGAAGGGTCGTCAGGGGGACGGACGGTGGTGGCGCCGTGCTCGAGGGAGGAGGGGCCAAGGCGGCAGTGGGGCGACGTCCGCCCAGGAGCAGGAGCAGGGCGGCCACCGCGACGAGGAGGAGCGAGAGCACCAGGCCCCCTCCCACCAACAGTGTCCGACGAGACGGCCGGGGACGGCGCTCGGTCTCGCCGCCGAGGTGGGGATAGGGCGCTGTCGGCGGCTCGAAGGCGGCGGTCGAGGCCGGATCAGCGACTGCCCTGGAGACGGCTGCGGCCATCTCCGACGCGGACGTGAAGCGATCGAGTGGTCTGGGGGCCAGCGCTCGAGCGACGACGGCGCCGAGCGCCGTTGAGAGATCGGGGCGGTAGACCTCCGGCGGCACGAGATCGCCCCGCTCGGCGGCGATCGCAAGCCCGAGCGAGGTATCAGCATCGAACGGCGGTCGCCCCGTGAGCGCTTCGTAGAGCACGACCCCCACGGCCCAGACGTCGGAGGCCACTGTCGCCTGGGCCCCCGCAGCCCGCTCCGGCGCCAGGTATCTCGGCGTCCCCATCACCTCGTCGGTAAGGGTGAGATCGATGTCGGCCGGCTCGAGGGCCTTGGCGATCCCGAAGTCGGTGACCTTCGCGGTGCCATCCTCGGTCAGCAGGATGTTCCCGGGCTTGATGTCGCGATGCACGATTCCGGCGCGGTGGGCAGCGTCCAGCGCGCCCAGGACCTGGACGATCAGCCGGACCGCCTCCTCCTGGCCCATCGGAGGGTCCTGGAGCCGCCTGGCCAGGGTCCCGCCGTTCACGAGCTCCATGACGATGCAGGGGCGTCTCTCGTCCTCACCGACGTCGTACACGGTGGCCACGTTGGGATGCGAAAGGCGGGCCGCCGCCCGGGCCTCCGCCGACAGTCCCCGACGGCGCACGTCGTCGCCGGCGTACCGTGGTCTCAGTATCTTGACGGCCACCGGGCGACTCAGCCGGGTGTCGAGACCCTCGTAGACCTCGGCCACCCCTCCCCTCCCGATGCACGGCCCCACGAGATATCGGTCGGCCACCGACCAGACCGCGTCACCGGCAGAGACAGCATCGTCCCCGATCATCTGCCCCAGTCTGCACCATGCAGACACTCGCCCTGTCCAACCAGGGCTCACCGGGCCAGCACCGACGGGCCGCCGACCTGGATGGCCGAGTCGATCTCGTGGGTGTTGTTGTCGTTGGTGCAGGCGATGTGCATCATGCCCGTCCTCGGGTCGACCCCCGCCGAGATGAAGTCGAGGAGGTCGCGCGCGGGGGTGGCCCGACGAGGAAGTCCTATGCTCCCCCCGTGCCGGAGGTCGCCCCTGTCGCCACGCTGCGGGCGGGCCGAGGCATGGTCTGCGCCGTCGACCATCTGGCAGCCGGCGCCGGCGGAGCCATGCTCCGGGCCGGGGGGACGGCGGCCGACGCGGCCGTCGCCGCCAGCGCTGTCCTCGCCGTCACCTCGCAGCACCTGTGCGGGATGGGCGGCGACCTCCTCGCGGTGATCCACCCGGCAAGCGGCCCGCCCCTGGCGCTCAACGCCTCGGGGCGTGCGGGATCGGGAGCCGACCCGGCGCGGCTTCGGGCCGAGGGTCATACGCGGATGCCTCCGCTCGGCGACATCCGGTCCGTTCCCGTGCCCGGCTGCGTCGACGGATGGTTGGCACTGCACGAGCGGTTCGGCCGCTTGGACCTCGCCGCCGTGCTCGAGCCCGCTCGTTCCTACGCCGAGGAGGGCTTCCCCGCCTCGCCGACGCTGGCCGCCATGGCGCCCACGGTGGCGCACCTTGCCGACGCAAGCGACTACTCCCGCCACGGGCGTCTTCGAACCGGGACGATCGTCCAGCGGCCGGGGGTGGCAAGGGCGCTGGCTGCCATCGCCAGAGAAGGCCGACGAGGCTTCTACGACGGTGAGTTCGGCGCCGGGCTGCTGGCCCTCGGGGCGGGCGAGTACGTCGAGGCCGACCTGGCTCGGTCCCAGGCCGACTGGGTCCCCGCCCTCGAGCTTCCCGCCTGGGGTCACCGCCTCTGGACGGTTCCGCCGAGCTCGCAGGGCTACCTCACCTTGGCCGGGGCCTGGATCGCCGAGGGCCTTGCGCTGCCCGATGAACCGGACGACCCGCTGTGGGCCCACTTGCTCATCGAGGCTGCCCGCCAGGCGGCATTCGACCGCCTGGCCGTGCTGCACGAGGGCGCCGACGGCGCCGCGCTCCTCGCCCCGACGAGGTTGGCTCCCCGCCGGGCGGCGATCGATCCCGAGCGCGCCGCGTTCATCGACCACCCGGTCACCACCGGCGACACGATCGCGCTCTGCGCCGTGGACGAGGAGCGCCGGGGCGTGTCGCTGCTGCAGTCGAACGCGGCGGGGTTCGGATCCCTCCTGATCGTTCCGGGCGTTCGCATCTTCCTGCACGACCGCGGGTTGGGCTTCTCGCTGCAGCCGGGACACCCGGCCGAGTACGGACCGGGCCGACGACCGCCCCACACCCTGTCCCCCACGCTGGTGACGGCACAGACGGGCGAGCTGCGCGCCGTGACCGGGACCATGGGGGGCGACAGCCAGCCCCAGATCCTCCTTCAGGTGCTGGCTCGCGCACTCGCCACCGGGCAGCCTCCGGGCGACACCATCGCCGCCGGACGTTGGGCCCTCGCGCCCCCCGCCCGGGCCACCGGGTCGTCGATCGGCTTCGAGACCTGGGGCTGGGGAGGGCGCGTGGATGTCAGGGTCGAGGGCCATGCTTCCTCGGGATGGGACGCGGGCCTTCGCCTGCGGGGTCACTCCGTGGTCCGTGACGCGCCCTTCGACGGCAGCTTCGGCCACGCCCACCTGATCGCGGTCCACGACGATCACCTCGCGGGCGCCGCCGACCCACGGCCTCGGTTCGGGGGAGTGTCGGCCTGGTAAGAGGGGCGGGGGTGGGCAGGCGGTGAACCCTCAGTGAACGAGCAGGTCCGGGCCCCAGCCGCGGTGAAGAGAGAGCCCGTGTGCTGGTACGGCGGGTCGTGAGGGTCCATCGGGCCTGGCGTCGGGTCGCGCTCTCGGCCGCCCTCCTGGCGTCCGGGACGGCCGGCCTCGGCCTGGGCACGGCGGGCTCGGCCAATGCCGCCTCGACGAGCCTCGAGGGCGTCCCAAGGCTCAGTCACGTGTTCGTGATCGTCCTGGAGAACGAGGATTACAACGCGACCTGGGGGCCCACGAGCCAGGCCAAGTGGCTCAACTCCATCGTGCCGTTCGGTGTGCTGGCCACTCACTACTACGGCGTGAGCCACGCCAGCGCCGACAACTACATCGCCATGACCAGCGGTCAGGCCCCCGCGCCGCAGTTCCAGGCCGACTGTCCCAACTGGACGCTGTGCGAGGCCTCGGAGAAGGTCCGGCCCGACGGCGGGCGGAGCATCGCCGATCAGCTCACGAGCGCGCACGTCTCGTGGGGCGCGTACATGGAGTCGATGGCGACACCCTGTCAGCACCCCTCGGCCAGCCAGCTGAGCGATCCCTACCAGACCGGCTACGCCACCCGTCATAACCCGTTCGTGTACTACCCGCCGATCGTCGAGAACACGGCCCGTTGTGACTCCCATGTTCGTCCGTACTCCGAGCTGGCTCGGGCCCTTCCGACGGGGAAGGTGCCCAACTATGTGTTCATCACTCCCAACACCTGTAGCGACGGCCACGACTCGCCGTGCGCCAACGGGCAGACGGGGGGGCTGCCGGCCGCCGACCGCTGGCTGAAAGCCAACATCCCGCTCATCGTCGGATCGCCGGCCTATCGCAACAACGGCGCCTTGTTCATCACGTCCGACGAGGCCAGCACCTCGGACAACAGCGGGTGCTGCGCCACAGGGGTCGGCAGCAACGGGAGCAACGGCGGCGGACGGATCGGACTGGCCATGTTCTCGCCACGGGCCAGAAACGGTCACGCCACCGACGCCTTCTATGACCACAACGCACTGCTGCGAACGATCGAGGACGCGTTCGGGATCGGCGAGCACCTCAACAACGCCGG
>DASXYV010000137.1:0-7950 GCA_036502305.1 Acidimicrobiales bacterium | reverse complement strand
GTGTGGTGCCCCGGCGGTGGTAGCCGCCGTGCTGGATGCGGCGGCAGCCCGTCGAGAGCAGGGCCGTACGGTGCCGGGCGCAGGCACGGTCCGAATCGTGGTCGCGGGCGCGCCGCCGCCGTCGAAGATCATCGAGCAGGTGGGCGACGAGCTCGGTTGGGAGTTCATCCAGATCTACGGCCTGACGGAGACCTCGCCGTTGCTCACGGTGAACCGGGCCCCGCTGGAGTGGGACGACCTCGAACCGCCCGAGAGGGCCCGCCGGCTCAGCCGGGCGGGGCTCCCGGCGGTCGGTGTCAAGGTCCGCACTGACGACGAGGGCGAGATCGTCGCGCGCTCCAACCACGTCTTCGCCGGCTACTGGCGCCAACCCGAGGAGTCGGCGGCTGTCCTCACAGCCGGCCCGGGAGGCCGGCCCGAGGATGACAAGGGGTGGTTCCGCACGGGCGATGGCGGCTTCATGGACGGTCCTCACCTCACGATCGAGGACCGCAAGAAGGATGTGATCATCAGCGGAGGTGAGAACGTCTCGTCCATCGAGGTCGAGGGTCACCTGTACCAACATCCGGCCGTGGCCGAGGTGGCGGTGATCGGGGTGCCCGACGAGCGCTGGGGCGAGACAGTCAAGGCGCTCGTCGTGGCCCGGCCCGGTACGGCCGTCGACGAGGCCGATCTGATCGAGTTCTGCCGCACAGGGTTGGCGCACTTCAAGTGCCCGACATCGGTCGAGCTTCGCGACAGCCTGCCCCGCACGGCCACGGGCAAGCTGCAGAAGTTCAAGCTCCGGTCTCCCTACTGGGAGGACCGGAAACGCGGGGTCAACTGACGCGACGCCCGCTCGGTGGCTCAGTAGCCGGCAGCGGCGTCGACGATGTTGGCCAAGGGCGTCCCCGACAGCCAGCGGGCGAGCTGGGTGGTGAAGAGCTCCTGGATGCGGTCCAGGGCGCGCGGTGAGGACCAAGTGAAGTGGGGCACGACGGTGACGTTCTCGCGTCGCCACAGGGGATGGTCCTCCGGCAGGGGCTCCTCGACGAAGGTGTCCAGCACAGCGCCACCGATCTGGTCCGCGTCGAGGGCGCGCACGAGGGCAGCCTCATCGACCAGCGCGCCGCGGGCGACGTTCACCAGCCACGCCGTGGGCTTCATGGCCGCCAGGGCGTCGGCATCGATGGTGTTCGCCGTGGCTGACGTGAGGGGCAGCCCGAGCACGACGTAGTCGGTGTCGGGGAGCTCCGCCCGCCAGTGGTCCGGCGCCACCATGCGGGTCACGCCGGCGGGAAGGTCGGCACGAGCCTGGCGCGACACGGCCCTGACCTCCATGCCGAAGGCGGCGGCCATCGGTGCCACCAGACCGTTGACCGAGCCGAGGCCGAGGAGCAGGACCACGCCGCCGTCGAGCTCGTTCAGGAGGGGGCTGGGATCCCAGACGCCGCGATCGGAGAGTCGCACGAACCGGGGGAAGCGCTTGGCCGCCGAGAGGATTGCCAGCATGACCCACTCGGCCATCGGGCGGGAGAAGCTCCCGGCCCCGTTGGTGAGGACGATGCCCCGCTCGGCCAGCTCGGCCACGGGGAGGCTGTCGACGCCCACCGCGTCGGAGTGGACCCACGCCAGATCCGGAAGGTTGTCGACGGCGGCCAGCAGCCACTGACGGGACGTGAGCCCCGGGCGCCACAGCACGGTCGCGCCGGCGGCCTCGGCCTCGTCGACCCGGCCGTCGCCGTCGACCGATACCGGTCGGATCTGGCGCGGCAGCTGCCCGCCCTGGTTGAGCGCCGCCAGCGTCTTCTGGGCACCGCCAGCGCCGGCAACTCCGACAGGCACATCTTCCTGGCTCATCTCGGGGTCATCCTGGTCGGGCGTGGCTGATGGCCGCAAGACCACCTCGTAGGCTGCCCTGCATGAAGGTACGCATCGGGTACGGGCTCGGCACCGCCGCGGGCGGCGGTGGCCGCCAGCGCTTCGTCGACCTCGTCGACGGTTTGGAGCGACACCGGTTCGACTCGTTGTGGCTGTCGGAGCGGCTCACGGGCGTCGCTCCCGATCCGGTGGTGGGGCTGGCGGTCGCTGCGGGTCGGACCGAACGCCTCAAGCTCGGCACCAGTGTGCTGGTGCTGCCGGGGCGCAACCCGGCGGTGCTCGCCAAGGAGCTGGCGAGCCTCGACGTCCTCTCCGGCGGCCGCCTGCTGCCCGCGTTCGGGCTGGGGGTGGCCGAGCCGCACGAGCAGCGGGCCTTCGGTGTGCGGCGAGAGGAACGGGCGGCCTGGTTCGACGAGGCGCTGCCCCTCATCCGTCGGATGTGGGCCGAGGATGCCATCGACCACGAGGGGTCCCGTTTCGAGTACACCGGGCTCACCGTGCAGCCCAAGCCGGTGCAGCGCCCTCCCGATGTCTGGCTCGGTGGTCGGGTCCCGAGCGAGCTGCGTCGCACGGGTCGGCTGGGGGACGGCTGGCTGCCGAGCTTCTGCACCCCCGACGAAGCGGCGGCCGGCCGCAAGATCGTGGAGGAGGCGGCGGACCGGGCGGGGCGATGGATCGACCCCGAGCACTTCGGCGCCCTCGTCGTCTACTCGCGCGGCCCGCTGCCCGATCGCCTGGCCCGGGCGCTGGCCGCGCGCCGACCGGATGTCGACCCTGGCGAGCTCGTGCTGTCCGGGCTCCCGGCGCTACGCAGCCGGCTCGAAGCCTTCATCGACCGCGGATTCTCGAAGCTGGTCGTCGTCCCTGCCATCGAGCCCGATCGGTGGGCGGACGAGCTCGAGGAGGTCGCCGATCACGTGCTCAGCCTTCAGGACCCCGCCCGGGTCTCCTGAGCGTGACCGACGCTCCTCATTGACGGCCGGCGGTGGACACCGACTCGACGAGCGGCCCGCCACCAGCAGCGGCGCGGAATGCGTTGTCCCAGCCCTTCGCCGTGATACCGATGCGGGCGAGCGAGGCCTGCGCGTCGGACAGCGCCGCCGATGCCTCGGGCTCGTCCGTCGCCTCGAGGCCGCGAGCCCGAGCGAGGCGCACGATGGCCTGCTGGGTCAGGTCGCCGGTGGCGTCGAGGGTCGACCGGGCGGCGCAGAACGCCTCCTCTCCCTCGTCGGGACGACCGAGCTGCACCGAGGCGAAGCCTCGGGCGACGTCGGCCACGGCCCGATCGAGATAGGTCGCCTCCTCGAGCGACGCGGTCATGCGGGCCGCGTCGATCGCCTCTTCGGGCCGGTGGGCACCGGCATAGGCCAGGGCGAGCAGTGAAAGGGCATTGGCGCGCGGGCCCGCGGCCGCTGCGCCGGCGCCCGCCTGCTCCAGCCGATCGATCGCTTCGTCGAACCGCCCGACCTGGGCGAGGGCGGCCCCGTGAGCCGTGTCGACCTCGGTCGTCGCGACCTCGCTGACCGCGCCGGTCGACAGCTGCGACAGCTCGCTCAGGACCGAGAGCGCCTGTTCGCCGTCGCCCACGTGGATCGCCGTGCCCGCCAGCACCAGCCCGGATCCCTGCACCAGCCCGTACACCAGCCCGGCCTTGGAGGAGGTCCAGTCGTTCGACCCTTCGTTCGCCAGCGCGCTCATCAGGTTCGCCCGGGCCAAGGCGAATGCCGACTCGATGTCGCCGGCGGCAGCACGGGCCCGGATCAAGACGCCCTCGGCGCGCAGGGCGTCGCCATTCCGAAGCTCACGGAACAGACCGGCCGCCTCCTGGCTCCGCTCGATCGCTTCGTTCGTCCGGCCCTGCCACAGCGCCACCGAGCCCAGCAGGAACTGCACCATCGCCAGCGCCCACCGGTCACCGCCTTGGCGCACCTCGCCGAGGATGTGGGTCGCCAGCGCCTCTGCTTCATCTCGGCGGCCCTGGAAGTAGCGCACGAAGCCCAGCAGCCCCTTGGTCCAGCCGAGCCCTCCCCAGTCACCGGCCTCGATGAAGGTGCTTCCGGCCTCGCCGAGGCGCTCCTCCGCCTCGGTGAGGCGACCGAGGGCGTAGGCGAGCTCGGCCAGGTTCCAGAGGGCCCAGGCCTCCTCGCGACGCGAGCCGAGGGAGCGGAAGGTCGTGAGGGCGGTCGTCATTGCCGCTTCTGCCCCGTCCGGGTCGCCCATGAGTGAGCGGGTGATGCCCAGCTGGCTGAGCGCCTCGGCTTCACCATGATCCTCACCGACGTCGCGCCAGATGCGGGTTGCCCGCTCGAGGGTGGCGCTCGACGAGTCGAAGGACCCCTCGGCCTGCTCGACGTGGCCCAGCACCGTGAGCGCCCGGGCCACGGCGCGCTGGTCTCCCTGTGCAGACGCCGACGTCAGCGCGTTGTCGATGTCGGCGCGCGCCGCGCCGGGCTCGCGCAGATAGGCCATGGCATCGGCCCGCTCGAGCAGCACCTCACGCCGGGCTGCGTCCTCGCCCGGCGGGATGAGCGCCACGGACCGGGACAGGAGGTCCACCGCCACTTGATAGAACCCCCGCTGGCGTGAGCGGTCTGCCGAGAACGTGGTGTACTCGAGCGCCGATCGCCACACGTCGGTCGGGACACCGCCGACCGCCCCCACCTCGGCCGTGAGCGCCGAGGCCTCGCCGTAGTGGTGGGCCAGCTGCTCGACCACCTCTTGCTGGCGGTCGGTCTGCTGGGTGCTCTCCGACAACCAGGACGCAAGGGCGTAGTGCCGCCGAGCCCGGTCGGCCTTGGTCAGGATCTCGTAGGCGACCTCGCGCGCCAATCCGGAACGGAAGGCCCACGTGTCGCCCTGCATGGAGAGCACGTCCTTGGCCGCCAGCTCCTCGACGAGCGGACCGATCTCCGGCGCGCCCCGGGCCGTCGCCAAGGTGGTGAGGGCCTCGAGCCCACCCCGCAGGCCCACCACCGACGCATCCTCCACCACGGCGCGCTCGTCGCGGCTGAGCACGTCGAGGCGGGCTGCCACCAGGCCGCGGAGCGTCGCAGGGAGCTCTGCCCCCGACGGGCCGGCCTCGGCGAGCACCTCCTGCTCGCTGCGACCGGCGTCGCCCAGCAGAGCCGATAGCTCCTCCAGGAACAGGGGGTTGCCCCCACTGCGCTCGAGGAGCGCGTCCTGGAGCCCTGGCTCGAGCTCGTTCCCCGATATCGAGGCGAGCAGCTGGCGGCCCTCGACGAGGGCGAGGGGATCGACGTGCAGCACGACCTCGCTGTGGCGGCCCGGGCTGGGAGCCCACCGAGGCTGGATCTCGGGACGGGCCGTGGCCATGAGCACGAGGGGGAGGTGATGCAGCCGATCGAGCAGATCGTCGATGGCGTCGAAGACCAGCTCGTCCGCCCAGTGGAGCTCTGACAACGCCAAGACGAGGGGGCGACGGCGGGCAAGCCCGTCGAGAAAGGTCAACAACGACAGACGCACCTCGTCGCGAGTTCGACTTGGGTCGACATTGGCCAGTGCGCCCTGATTGCCCATGAGGAAGGAGAGCGCAGTCGCCAGCCGCTCCGCCTCGTTGCCGGCGACGTCGACGCCCGTGACCGTGGCGACAGCGGTCCGGCACTTGGCCAGCGTCTCGTCGGCCGAGTCGGAAGGCTCGATGGCGCACGCCTGGCGCATCATCTCCGCCATCGGCCACCAGACGTTGGCTTCGCCATAGGGCACGCAGCGGCCCTCGAGCACCGTCGCATCGTGCTCCTGGACCGCCCAGTCGGCGAGCTCGCGGGCGAGGCGGCTCTTGCCGACTCCCGCGTCGCCGAGCAGGACGACCAGCTGCGCTCGACGCCGAGCGACCGCGGCGCCGACTGCGTGTTGGAGCAGCCCGAGCTCCTCGCGGCGACCCACCAGCGGACCGTCCACCCGCGCCGGGCGGCGTCCGGGAGGAGCGAGACATTCGACGGCGATCCACGCCTCGACGGTCCCGTCGCGACCGCGGGTCTGCAGCATGCCCGCCGGCTCGTAACGCACCACTGTGGCGGTGCTGGCCCGGGTGGGAGAGCCGACGAGCACCTGGCCCGGATCGGCCATGGTCTGGAGCCGGCTCGCCACGTTGACCACGTCGCCCATCGCCGTGTAGTCGCCGCCGGCCCGCAGGGCGCCAACCAGTACCTCGCCCGTGTTGACCCCGATGCGCATGCGGACGGACTCGAGCTCGCCCGAGAGCGCCACCACGCTCGCCTGCATCTGCAGTGCCGCCCGCACGGCCCGTTCGGCGTCGTCCTCGTGGGCGACCGGAGCGCCGAACAGGGCGACGATGGCGTCGCCCACGATCTTGTCCACTCTCCCGCCGAAGGCCGTGATGTCGGCGGCCAGTCGCTCGAAGCAGCGGTCCACGAGGTTCTTGACCTGCTCAGGGTCCATCGCCTCGCTCAGGGTGGTGAAGCCGACGAGATCGGCGAACACCACCGTGACGACCCGCCGCTCGTCGCCTCGGGTGCCGAGCGTCACAATCGACTGCCCGCATCCTGGGCAGAATCGAGCCCCCTCCGGCAGCGTGTTCCCGCAGGATGGGCAGGTCATCGCCACTCAGGATAATGCCATCGGCGTTCTTTGCCCCATCGAATAGCCCATGCGCAGTCGCGAGTGTGGTGCCGATCGAGGCGCGGAGGCGGCCGAGTGGGCCGACTGTCGTCAATCCATCTTCAGACCGGGCGTCCCGTCCTTCACCACGAGGTGCGCCGGAAGACCCAGAAGGCCGAGCGGATCCTGTTTCATCGACGATGCGCGCAGCGACACGACGTCGCCGCGGTGTGATCCCGCCGTGAGGACGACATCGATCCGAACCTGTTGCTGTTCGTCGACATCGATATCCACGATCATGACGTCGTACGTGCCGTCCGGCAGCGCTTCCACGAGTCGAAAGACTCGCGAAGTACTGCGCTGGCGTCCATCGCGAGAGCAAAACCCTTTCGCGTCAAGGAAAAACTTGACCTCGCGGCCAAGAACCTTTTTCATTACAAGGAAACCGCGTCACAAGGTCGGGAGGTGGCGGTGAACAAGTCCCAGCTGATCGAGGCGGTCGGCGCAGCTGCTGCTCTCGAGAAGCGTCAAGCCGAGCGCGCCGTTGACGCGGTGATGTCGACGGTTATGCAAGCGGTGCGAACGGGTAACAGGGTTGCGCTGGTCGGCTTCGGCACGTTCAAGCCCACGCGACGCAACGCTCGTATGGGCCGCAACCCGCAGACTGGGGCGCCAGTACGCATCAACGCATCGAAGGGTGTGCGGTTCGCAGCCGGATCGGCATTCAAAGAAGCCCTCAACACGAACCGACCGACCAAGAAGGCCAACAAGGCAGGGGCGGGCAGGACGGCCACCTCGAAGAGGGCTCCCGCCACGAAGCGGCCGGCGGCCAAGAAGGCTCCGGTGAAGAACACGACAAGGACGGCGAAGGCCGTCAGGAAGCGATAGGTGATCCATGGCAGCGATCAGGAAGGCGGCTGCGGCCGCAGAGAAGCGCGTCGCGGCGGCAGAGAAGCGAGTCGCAGGCTCGACGGGCAGAGCTAGAAAGTCGGCCAAGCGGCGGGTGAGCACCACGCGAGCAACCGCGGCGCGCAAGGGCAGCGGCCTGGCCAAGAAGGCCAGCAAGTCGGCGTCCAAGACGTCGAAGTCGCTGGCCAAGAAGTCGCGGGCGACCGGCCGTACCACGGCGAGGAAGACCACGAAGGCCGCTCGCAAGACGACCAAGGCTCCGGCCCGCAAGACTGCGAAGGCCCGCAAGACGGCCCGAAAGGCGACCAAGGCCCCCGCCCGCAAGACTGCGAAGGCCCGCAAGGCGACGCGAAAGACCACTCGCAAGACGACGCGGGCTCCCGCTCGCAAGTCGACCAAGGCTCCCGCCCGCAAGGCGGTCAAGGGCAGGGCTCGCAAGACCACGAGAGCGCCGGCGCGAAAGGGCACCAAGTCCACCGCGGCGTCTCGGGCTCGCAGGTCGACAGCGAAGAAGGCCGCCAGGTAAGGCGGCCCGGGAGGCCGGCTCAAGCGGCCCGGGAGGCCGGCCCAACGACAAGGGCGGCCCGGGAGGCCGGCCCCGAG